>JAIXYF010000166.1 GCA_027490345.1 Novosphingobium sp. | reverse complement strand
GCTGAACTCGCCGAAGCCGTTGCTGCCAGCGCGGGCCTCACCAAGGCCGATGCCAAGAAGCTGGTCGACACCGTGTTCGCGGCGATCGCCGATGCGGCTGCCAAGGGCGAAGAAGTTTCGCTGAGCGCCTTCGGGAAGTTCAAGGTCAAGGAAAGCCCGGCCCGCGAAGGCCGCAACCCCTCGACCGGCGCCACCATCCAGATCGCCGCTTCGCGCAAGCTGACCTTCGCTGCCGCCAAGTCGGTCAAGGACAAGCTGAACGGCTGAGCCGCCCGGTTCGCCACATCAGCGGCGCGCGGGAGGAAACCCCTCTCGCGCGCCGTTTGTGTTTGTGAGGCCCCCTGCTCCGAAAGACTCTGCCCGTGGGCTTTGATGATCTTATGCGCCGCTATTTCGGCACCGCCGATCTGGGCGGCCTCAGCCCCGCCGAACTCACTGCGGGCAGCGAACGCCTGTCGGTCGATTTCGGGCTGGAGACCGATCCCGATCGCCGTTTCGCACTTTGGGCGGTGATGCATATCCTTGGCACCGCGCCCGATCTTGATGTGGCGTTCAAGGATCCGGCGGCGCGGGATGCCGCGCGCAATTTCATGGATCTTTTGGCGGGGCTTGCTGCCTCCCCGCAATAAACAGAGGTGCGCGGCCCCGCGCGCCATGGTCAAACCCGCAGAACCCGCCACAGGAGCCTGCCCATGACTGACCTCATCCTCGTCGACACCGCCGATGGCGTCGCCACCGTCACGCTCAACCGGCCCGAGGCGATGAACGCGCTGTCCAAGGCCCTGCGCGCCCGCCTTGCCGAAGTGATGACTGCACTCGATGCCGATGAGGCAGTGCGTGCCGTTGTGCTGACCGGCGCTGGCACCCGCGCCTTCACTGCCGGGCTTGATCTCAAGGAACTCGGCTCCACAGCAGGCGCGCTGGGCGCGGCCAATGCCGAAGGTGCAGCGGAAAACCCGGTCAAGGCCATCGAGATCTGCCGCAAACCCGTCGTCGGCGCGATCAACGGCGTCGCCATCACCGGCGGCTTCGAGGTTGCCCTCGCCTGCGATGTGCTGATCGCCTCTACCAATGCGCGCTTTGCCGATACCCATGCCCGCGTCGGCGTTTATCCCGGCTGGGGCCTTTCGCAGAAGCTGCCGCGCCTTATCGGCATCAGCCGCGCCAAGGAGCTTTCGTTCACCGGCAACTTTCTTGATGCCGCAACGGCTGAGGCGTGGGGTCTTGTCAACCGGGTCGTCGAACCCGAAGCCCTGCTACCCACCGCGCAGCGACTGGCGCGCGACATGGCCTCGATCGACCCCATTTTCCTGCGCAATTACAAAGCGCTGATCGACGATGGCTATGCCCTGCCTTTTGGCGAGGGCATGGCGCTGGAGGCCAGCCGATCGTCTGCCGCGAATGCCGCCATACAGCCCGGCGAGGTCGAAGCCCGCCGCCTTGCGGTGCAGGCGCGCGGCCGGAGCCAGTAAGCAGCGGACCGCGTCCTGATCAGGGACAAGTTGACCCGGTTGACACGGTCCAGAGCAAAAACAGCCATCCCATCCTGAAACACCGCAAAACCAGGCCATGCTGCTGCTTGCGCGGGTTTTGCGCAGGCAGCCAAAGCCACAAACAACGGCTCAAAGAGCGGTGCAGACCATGCCGCAACGCGCCCGTTGCAGGAAAGGTGTTTCAGCGGCGGCTAGACGGCTACCGCAAGCTCCGTTGCCTGCAGGATCGCGCGCTTGGCATCCAGTTCCGCCGCTTCATAGGCCCCGCCGATCAGCTGCGGCGAAAGGCCGCGCGCCACCAATTCGTCATAGAGCCCGCGTGCCGGTTCCTGCCCGGCGCAGACGATCACGGTATCGACATCAAGCAGGCGCGCCTCGCCTTCGATGCTGATGTGCAGGCCCGCGTCATCGATGCGGTGATACTCCACGCCGCCCAGCATCTGCACGCCGCGCCGCTGCAAGGTGATGCGGTGCGTCCAGCCCGTGGTGCGGCCAAGGCCCTTGCCCACTGCGCTCGCCTTGCGCTGGAGCAGCCACACCTCGCGCCCGCTGCTGGCGACTTCGGGCACCACGCCGGTCACGCCGCCACGCGGGTGGTTCTTGAAATCGATGCCCCATTCCTTGGCGAAGACGTCGATATCGAGCGAGCCGGGCGTACCTGCATGGGTGATAAGTTCGGCCACATCGAAGCCGATGCCGCCCGCGCCCATAATCGCCACTTTCTGGCCAACGTCCACCTTGCCAGTGATCACATCGACATAGCGCACCGCCTTGGGGTGATCGATGCCTTCGACGTCCGGCTTTCTTGGCGTGATGCCGGTGGCGATCACGATTTCGTCGAAGCCGCCTGCCGCCAGCATGTCGGCGTTGACGCGCGTGGCGAGTTTCAGTTCGATCCCGTTCACTTCGATCATCCGCCCGAAATAGCGGATCGTCTCGTCGAACTCCTCCTTGCCGGGGATCTTGCGCGCCAAATTGAACTGGCCGCCGATCTCATTCGCCGCATCGAACAGCGTGACCTTGTGTCCGCGCCCGCTGGCGATCGTGGCATAGGCAAGGCCGGCAGGCCCCGCGCCGACCACGGCGATCTTGCGCGGCGTTTCTGCCGGAGCCACCGTGATCTCGGTCTCGCGGCAGGCGCGCGCGTTAACGAGGCAGCTGGTGAGCTGGCCGGTGAAGGTGTGATCGAGGCAGGCCTGATTGCAGGCGATGCAGGTGTTGATCTCGTCCTCGCGGCCTTCCCACGCCTTCTTCACAAGGTCCGGATCGGCCAGCATCGGCCGCGCCATCGAAATGAGATCAGCATCTCCGCGCGCGAGCACCTCTTCGGCCACATACGGCATGTTGATGCGGTTGCTGGTGATGAGCGGAATCGAAACCGCCTCGCGCAAGCGGCCCGTAACTCCGGCAAAGGCCGCGCGCGGCACCATCGTGGCGATGGTCGGCACCTGGCTTTCGTGCCAGCAGAAGTGCGTGCTGATCACGTCTGCGCCCGCGGCTTCGAGCGCTTTGGCCAGGCTGGTGACTTCTTCCCAGGCAAGGCCGCCTTCCAGCATGTCCATCGCGGAAATGCGGAAGATCAACATCTTGTCATCGCCCAATGCAACGCGCGCGCGCTTCACCACTTCCACCGCGAAGCGCATGCGGTTTTCCCACGTTCCGCCCCAACGATCAGTGCGCTGGTTGGTCTTTTCGACGAGGAAAGTGGAGATCAGATAGCCTGCGGAGCCGATGATCTCGACCCCGTCATAGCCTGCTTCGGCCGCCAGCTTTGCGCAATTGGCAAAGGCGGCGATCTGTTCCTCGATGCCTGCCTCGTCCAGTTCGACAGGCGCATTGCGCGCGAGGCGCGAACGCACCGGCGAAGGGCCCACCGGCTCGCGCACATTGGCCATCGAGCCGGAATGGAGGATCTGCATGCAGATCTTCACCTCGGGGTCCGCCGCATGGACGGCGTCGGTCACCGTGCGGTGCAGCGGGACTTCCGATGGCTCACTGAGCTTCGCGCCGCGCCCGCCGCTTTCGTGGGGGGTGATGCCGCCGGTGATGATCATGCCCACCCCGCCCTTCACGCGCTCGACGAAATAGGCCGAAAGCCGTTCCGCCGCGTTGGGCACGTCTTCCAGACCCGAATGCATCGAGCCCATGATGATACGGTTCTTGAGCCGGTGCCCACGGATGGTGAGGGGCGAGAACACGCGCGGGTATTTGGGATGGGTCATTGTCGGGTTTCCGTTCAATCTGGCCAATCAATCAGGAATGTAGTTCGGAGCGCGCTTTTCAAGGAAAGCGCGCATGCCTTCGGCGAAATTGGGACTGGCGGCGGTCATCAACTGGTTGCGATTTTCGATGGCTATGGCCGCTTCGAGGCTGGGCGCATCGACCGCAAGGTTCAGCCCTTCCTTGGTCATGCGCAGCCCCTTGGGCGAGGCGGCGAGCAGTTCGGCAACGTAGCCCTCGCCCACCATTTCCAGCTGATCATCGGGCACGACTTCGCTAACGAGGCCCGTGGCCAGCGCGCGCGGGGCGTGGATGAAGCGGCCCGTGAGCATGAGTTCCGAGGCGACCGAGGTGCCGACCAGACGCGGCAGGAAGTAGCTCACGCCCATGTCGCACGACGAAAGCCCCAGCTTGATGAAAGCGGCATTCATCTTGGCGCTTGTCCCCGCCACGCGGATATCTGCCGCCAGCGCGAAGGCAAAGCCGCCGCCGCAAGCCGCGCCTTGCACCAGCGCGACGATGGGCTGCGGGCAGCGCCGCATCTTCACATAGACATCCGCCAGATGACCCTGAAAGCCATAGCCGCCGCCGAACGGATCGGGGGCGTTGGCGGATTGCCGGTCCTTGATATCGAGCCCGGCGCAGAAGGCACGGCCCGCCCCGCGCATCACCACCACCCGCGTCTCGCGGTCGTTATAGAGCGCGCCGAAATAGGCGCTCAGCTCGTCCACCATCTCCAGCGAGATGGCATTGAGCTGATCGGGGCGATTGAGCGTCAGCCAGTCTGCCGCGCCGCGCTTTTCCACCGTGATCGTTCGCCAGGTCATGCCTCGCTCCCCCAAAGCGCCTCTGCGGGCGTGCCTTGCCATTCTTTCACGAGCCGCTGCACTGCAAACCTGCCCATAGTGACAGCGCTGCTCATGTCCCGATCCCGCCGATCAGCAGATCGGCCACGCGCGCGGCATAAGCCGTGATCGCCGCCGTGCTCATCGTGTCCCCCGGCGCAAGGCGGCCTGCATGGGCCTCCATCGCCGAAAGCAGCATGTCGGAGGCGAGCGCGGTGCTGACGCCTGCGCGCAGCTGCCCGCGCGCGCGGCCCCGGCGCAGGATCGCGATGGCCTGCACCGTGACCGCGCCGAGCACTGGGCCGATCCGCGTCGCCAGTTCCGGATGCCCCGCCAGATCCCGCCGCAAATGCCGCGCCACCCCGCCGCCCGTTTCGAGATAGCGCGACAGCACCAGCGCTCCGAACGCGGTCAGGTCATCATGCAGATTGCCCGTATCGATGGCAGCAAGTGCCTGCCAGCGGCCCGCGATCATGGCGCAGAGCAGGTCTTCTCCGCTGGTCCAGCGCGCATAGAGCGTGGACTTGCCGATCCCCGCCGCGCGCGCCACCGCATCAAGGCTGAAACCGGCCCAGCCGCCCGCGCCATAGACCTGCGCCGCCGCGGCAAGGATGCGGTCCTCGAAATCCGGATTGCGCGGACGGCCACGCGGACGGCCTTGGGGCCTCGCTGGCGCGAGATCGGCGGAAGTGCGTTGCATGGCGCCGTTGTATATTTTATGGACGCTCTTCGTCCAATAATAATTCGAGAGGGTTCGAAAGTGCATCAGGAGGCTATCGACCGCCCGCTCGCCGGCCTCGTGGTGATCGACCTTGTCGCCAGTCCACTAGCCGGAATTGCCCGCATCTTGCGCGAACTGGGCG
>JAIXYF010000077.1 GCA_027490345.1 Novosphingobium sp. | reverse complement strand
GGCCTGCGTGCCGTGGGTCGGCGCAGTGCGGCCCTGAAAGCGGATCAGCGGATTGCCGAGCGGCAGCGCATCGGCGCGCAGCGCGGCCAGCACGGCGGCGGGCGTGAACGTGGGCGCGCTGCGGTTGAAGCGCTCCAGCGCCGAGGCCGGCGTGGTGGGCACCGTATCATCGCGCAGCAGCTGCAGCGCCGCGTTCACCAGCGCCGTATTGCTGCGCGTTTCGGCAGAGGCGGCGGCGTTTTCGATGCTGGTGCGGGCCCCGGCAATCTGTTCGGCCACTTCAGCCTCGGTAAAGCCCTTGGCCAGCGCCTCGCGCACCAGCTGCGCGGCGGCCATCAGGCCCGCGCGCCAGCCCCCATCGGCCGTGTCGATCACCAGATTGGTGGTCCGCCCGATTTCGAACACATCGCTGGTGCCCAGCCCCGCGCCGCGAAACGGAGGCTTCAGGATGCGGCTGAGGCGCAGCAGGCGGCGGTTGACCACGCCGTAGCCGATCTGGCGCAGCACATTCAGGCGCCGGGTCTCTGCCATATCGCGTTCGCGCTGCCAGCGGCCGTGGCGCGATACGGTGACGCGTTCGGATAGCGCGGGATCAAGGTGAATGCGCGTCTCGCCCTGCTGCTTCGCCAGAACCCGGCCCTCACCGGGGCGCCGGGCCGCCGGGCGCGCGGGCCAATCGGCAAAATGCGCGCGGATTGCGGCTTCGGCGGCGGCAACATCCAGATCGCCGATCACGATCACGGTGGTCTTGGCGGGCACATATTCCCGCACCCAAAACGCCTTCAGCGCCGCAGCGGTCGCGCCTTTGAGCGATTCCACCGTGCCGATGGGCAGGCGGTCCGGATAGTGCGCCTTGGGATAGAGGAAAGCCATCTGGTCCTTGGTATTGGTCAGCGCATAGCCTTGCCCGTCGCGCAGTTCCGACAGGACCACACCGCGTTCGCGCTCCACCGCCGCCGGATCGAAGCTGAGCGCGCTGGCGGCCTCCCGCATCAGCATCAGCGCAGTATCCAGCAGCGCTGCATCGGCGCGCGGCAGGCTGAGCATGTAGGTCGTGTGCTTGAAGCTGGTCTGCGCATTGGTATCGGCGCCAAAGGCGAGGCCCGCGCGTTCGAGCAGTTTGACCATCTCGCCTTCCGGCACGCGGACAGAGCCATTGAAGGCCATGTGCTCAACAAAATGCGCAAAGCCGCGCTCGCCGTCCCGTTCATCCAGCGAGCCTGCATCGATGTGCATGCGCACTTCGGCGGTGCCCTTGGGCGTGGCATTGTGCCGGATGATATAGCGCATCCCATTCGGCAGGCGGCCAAAGCGGAAGGCGGGATCGGGCGCCAGATCGCTTTGCTCAAAGGCCCAGACGGGCCCCGGCTTTGCCGCCGCCGCCGGGGCCAGCGGCAGCACTGCGATCAGGATCAGGGCGAAAAGACGAAAGACAGCGCGCATGAGCATCAGCGCCGCTTCTGGCGACTGGCGGCTGAATGCGCAATGACGCTTGAGGGCGCTATCGCTGCCGGGGCGGGGCCGAACCTGAACAGGTTGACACGGTTGACACGGTCCTGAGCAATTCGGTCGAATTGCCCTGCTTGATCGGGAATCACCCCTGCGGGTGCTGCGCCAGCCATTCCTTGAGGGCGGCATCAATGCGCGTTTGCCAGCCAGCGCCGGTTGCGCGGAAGCGGGCGAGAACATCGGGGGAGAGACGGATGGTGGTCCGTTCCTTGACCACGGCCGCGCGGGGGCGGCCGCGCAGTTTGGCTTGCAGCGAGGGCGGGAGATCGTCCAGCCGCAAGGCCTTGGCGGCCATCTCGTCCGTCCATTCCGGGTTTTCCGGATCGGGCTGACTGGCTTTATCGATGCTGCTCATACCGCCTCACTTCCCGTGCATTGGCCTTGCGAAAACTGATCACGCGGATGCCGGTCACTGCTTCTGCAAACACCAGCGCGTGGACACGGCCATTGACCAAGCCGAGCGCGCTGTAGCGCGCCTCGGTGTAGTCGAACCGGCTATCCAGCCAGATCAGCGCTGTTTCGAATTCAAAATCTGCCGCTGCTTCAAACCCGAAGCCGCGTTCAACCCGATTGCGCTCGCTCTTGGCAGGATCGAACTCGATATCCAAGAATTATGTGTGCACAATAAATCGGGTCGCGTCCAGATCTTCGTGCAGGCATGGTGTCGGTGGCAGGCAAACTACCCCAACTCATGGTATGCAAGGGTGCCGGTCGACCTTGGGGCCCTTGCCCGCCGGAGGCCAGCTCCGCCCTTCTGCCCTCGCCGAAACCGCCGCGCAGCGACCATTTTCCTACATCGCCCGAATCTGCGATAAGGTGCCTCGCGCTCCGGCGTGGCTCTTTCTGATCGTCAGTCAGCTCTGAAAATGCGCGCCGGCAGCGTGTCCGGTTGTCGCCTTGGGTAAAAATATCCAATTATATCATATGCACTCGGGAAATTTTATGGGTTACACTGGTGTAACTTGTGTCACCCTCGATCTGTCCCGCAATGGGCCGCCCGTCCTTCGACAAGCTCAGGATGAGCGGGGGGCTGCTTTTTGTTGCTCATCCGTCAGCCCTCCGGGCTGCCACCTCCCCATTTGTGCGTGCCGCAAAAATAGGGAGGGTTTGGGTAGTTTACTTCTTGCCGCGCAGCTTCCTGTGCGCGCCCAGATCGAACACTTCGCTCGGGCCGCCGTCGTTCTCAAGCAGGCCGAGGCGGCGGGCGACTTCCTGGTAGGCTTCTTCCTCGCCGCCCAGATCGCGGCGGAAGCGGTCCTTGTCGAGCTTTTCGCCTGTGGTCATGTCCCAAAGGCGGCAGCCATCGGGGCTGATCTCGTCGGCCAGGATCACGCGGGCGTAATCGCCATCCCAGATGCGGCCGAATTCCAGCTTGAAATCGACCAAACGGATGTTGATCGCAGCAAACATGCCGACAAGGAAATCGTTGACGCGGATGGCCATGCTGGAGATGTCCTGCATCTCCTCGTTGCTGGCCCAGCCGAAGCAGGCAATGTGCTCTTCGGCCACGAGCGGATCGCCCAGCGCGTCGTCCTTGTAATAGTATTCGATCAGGGTGTGGGGCAGCGGCTCACCCTCTTCGATGCCGAGGCGCTTGCTGATCGAACCGGCCGCGACATTGCGCACGACGACTTCGATGGGGATGATTTCCACCTGCCGAACCAGCTGTTCGCGCATGTTGAGACGGCGGATGAAGTGCGTGGGGATGCCGATGTGGGCAAGGCGGGTGAACACATACTCGCTGATGCGGTTGTTGATCACGCCCTTGCCGTTGATCGTGCCGCGCTTCTGCGCGTTGAAGGCGGTGGCATCGTCCTTGAAATACTGGATGATCGTGCCGGGCTCGGGGCCTTCGTAAAGGATCTTGGCCTTGCCTTCGTAGATCTGGCGGCGACGGGACATGGGCGGTTCTTTCACTGGCGCGCACGCGGGCAAGGCTGCGGCGCGGTAAATCAAAAACCCCGGCTGGCGAAGGGTGAACCGCTTCGCATGGCCGGGGCATTTGTCGTGCGCTTTAGGCGAAAACGCGCGTTTGCGCAAATGCCGGATGCGGATTTTGCATGAGGGTGCCATCTGGCGAAGGGCGCCCGGTTTCGCTAGGGCGCGCCGCAAAGGAGACCCCCGATGGCCCGTGCCGAAACGCTTGCCCTGCTCACCCGCTATTATGCCGCGTTCAATGCGGGCGATTGGCAGGGGATGCTCGATTGCCTGGCCGATGATGTGGCGCATGATGTGAATCAGGGTGAACGCGTGATCGGCAAGGACAAGTTCGCCGCGTTTCTGGGCCATATGGAGCGCTGCTACAAGGAAGAGCTGCGCGAGATCGTGCTGATGGCGAACGATGATGGCGCGCGCGCGGCGGCGGAATTTGTGGTGCACGGCGCCTATCTCGCCACGGATGAGGGGCTGCCCGAGGCCAATGGCCAGACCTATGAGCTGCCGGCGGGCGCGTTCATCGCGGTGGAGGATGGGCGGATCACCCGGTTGACGATGTATTACAACCTGGCCGACTGGACGGCACAAGTGGCCGGATGAAGGTTGCAAGATGAAGGTTGTTGTCCGCCCGTTGACTGGCGCGGAAGTTGGCGGGGCGCTGGAGGATCTGGCCCGGCTGCGGATCGCGGTCTTTGCGGCCTACCCGTATCTTTATGCGGGTGATCCGGCCTATGAGGCGGCGTATCTGGCCGAATATGCAGCCGCAAGCGATGCGGTGCTGGTAGCCGCGTTTGATGGCGCGCAGATCGTGGGCGCGGCCACCGCAGCGCCGATGATCCACCAGAAGGCGGAATTTCGCGCGCCCTTTGCCGCGCGCGGGCTGAATGTGGCGCGCTTGTTCTATTTTGGTGAAAGCGTGCTTTTGCCCGAGTATCGCGGGCTGGGCGTGGGCCATGCGTTTTTCGATCACCGCGAAGAGCAGGCGCGCCGGTGCGGGGCGAATGCGGCCTGCTTTGCGGCGGTGATCCGGCCGGAAGACCATCCGGCGCGGCCTTCAGCCTATGTGCCGCACGATGCGTTCTGGGCGAAGCGCGGCTATTGCGTGGTGCCGGGGCTGGTGACGGAGCTGGCGTGGCAGGAGCACGGCGAGGCGGGCGAGAGCCGCAAGGCCATGCAATACTGGCTGAGGCATTTTTGAGGAGAATGGAGGCGTGAAGCGCTATACCATTGCCGCCGCGCAATATCCCATCGAGCAATTGGCCGACTGGGGGGCATATGTAGCCAAGTTGACCCGCTGGGTGGCAGAGGCCGCCGAGGGCGGCGCGGCGCTGGCGGTGTTTCCCGAATACGGCGCGATGGAATTGGCCAGCCTGGAGCCGACGACCATGGGCGATCTTGCCGGATCGCTGGCGAGCGTTGCCGCCCTGATCGGGCAAGTGGATGCGCTCCATGCCAGCCTTGCGGCGCGCTTTAGCCTGCACATTCTGGCGGCAAGCCTGCCGCGCCTTGATGCTGATGGGCGCTATCGCAATGCCGCGCGGCTGTTTGCGCCGGGTGGCAAGGCGGGCACGCAGGACAAGCTGGTGATGACGCGCTTTGAGCGCGAGCAGTGGTTCGTCTCCGCCGGAGCAGACGGGCTGACGCTGTTCGAAACCGCGCTGGGCAAGCTGGCGGTGCTGATCTGCTATGACAGCGAGTTTCCGTTGCTGGCACGCGCGGCGGTCGAAGCGGGGGCTGAGGTGCTGCTGGTGCCCAGCTGCACCGATAGCCTGCACGGCTATTGGCGGGTGCGCCTCGGCGCGCAGGCGCGTGCGCTGGAAGGGCAATGCTATGCGGTGCAATCGCCCACGGTGGGGCTGGCAGACTGGTCCCCGGCAGTCGATATCAATCGCGGGGCGGCGGCGATCTATGGCCCGCCGGACCGGGGTATGCCCGAGGACGGCGTGATCGCGATGGGGGCAGAAGGGCAAAGCACTTGGGTGTTTGGCGAGGTTGATCTGGCGCAGGTGGCCGTGCTGCGCGCCGATGGCGGCGTGCTCAACCAGCGTGACTGGCGCGATCAGCCCGGCGCCGGGCCGCTGCCGCCGGTGCGGGTGGTATCGCTGCTGTAACCGTTGTGACACGCAGCGGCCATAGCGAGCGGGCACGTTTGATCAGGAGATTCGCCATGCTATCTGTTGTGCCGCGCGTTTCCGTATGTGCCCTGGCGCTGGCTCTGGGGGCGATGATGATCGCTGCGCCTGCCGCTGCTTCGCCGGGAAACCCTTCCAATACGCTGGTGTTCGCGCACCGCGGCGCCTCTGCGCTGCGGCCCGAGGAAACGCTGGCCGCTTATGAGAAAGCCATCGCCGACGGAGCAGACTTCATCGAGCCCGATCTGGTGCCGACCAAGGACGGCGTGCTGGTGGCCCGGCACGAAAGCAACATCATCGAGACCACCGATGTGGCAAACCATCCCGAGTTTGCCGCGCGGCGCACAACCAAGGTGATCGACGGCAAATCGCAGGAAGGCTGGTTTACCGAGGACTTCACGCTGGCGGAGCTGAAGACGCTGCGCGCGAAGGAGCGGCTGGGCGCGCTGCGGGGCGAAAGCAAGAGCTATGACGGCCAGTTCGAGATCGCAACGTTCGACGAGATCGTGGCGCTGGCCGCGCACAGCCGGACGACGCGGGGGAAGCCGGTCGGCCTGATCCCGGAAATCAAGCATTCGACCTATTTTGCAGGCCTTGGTTTCGACATGGAAGCCAAGCTGATCGCCGCGATCAAGGCTTCGGCTTATCTGCAAAGCGCTCCGCTGATCGTGCAGAGCTTCGAGATTGCCAACCTCAAGCGGCTGCACCGCGAACTTGCAGGCATGGCCAATGTCGAGCTGATGCAATTGATCGCAACGCCCGATGTGCCGCAGCCCGCTGATGTGGTGAAGGCGCGCGGCAAGCTGACGTATGAGGACATGCTCAGCGCCAAGGGCCTGGCTGAGATCGCCCAGTATGCCCAGTGGGTTGCGCCGCACCTGCGGCGCGTGATCACGCTGGATGCGGAAGAAAAGGTTGGCCCGCGCACCGCAGTGCTGGCCGATGCGCACCGGGCCGGGCTGAAGGTTGCTGTGTTCACCTTCCGCCCCGAAAACCGGTTCCTGCCCTATAACTTCCGCTATGGTGAGCCGAACGCGCGCTGGCCGCAAGGCATGGTGGCGGATGTGGTCAAGTTCCTGATAGCGGGGATCGACGGGTTCTTCACCGACGACCCGCTTCCGGGGCGCGTGGCGGTGGATGGCG
>JAIXYF010000455.1 GCA_027490345.1 Novosphingobium sp. | reverse complement strand
GGCGTGGCCATAGTCCAGCGCTTCAGCGCAAGCTGCGGCTGAGGCATCGACAGCTGCCGCTTCTTCGGAAAACTCGGCCATCGCCTGCTGTACCGCCTGAAACTTCGCCAGCGCCCGGCCAAATTGCACGCGGGTGTTCACGTGATCGATGGCGAGCGTAAACGCCGCCTCCAGCGCGCCGCTCGCCTGCGCCACGCGGGAAAATGCGCCCAGCGCCAGCAGATCAACGTCACACGCCGCCGTAGCCGCTGCCGCGCCGGTGAAGGTAACAGCATCCCAAGGCTCACCCGCAGGCGAAAGCGCTTCGTCAAAGGTGCAGGCATCGGCGTGGTAGAGCGAGAGCGTGCCGCCCTCCACATGCACCACTGCAGCCGCATGGCGACCATAGGGCACGCGCTGCCCCGGCACGGCGATGGAAATCAGGCCATCGGGCGCGGCGATCCCCGCCTTCGCCAGCAGGTAGTGTGCGATCACAGGCTCAGCCAGCGGCGCGGCGAGGGCATTGAGCCCCGCAAGGCGCAGCACGGCGAGCACATCGCCCCAATCGCCGCCGAAGCCGCCCGCATCCTCGGGCACCAGCAGCGTGGAAAAGCCTGCCTCGGCCACTTGCGGCCAGGCCTCGGCAAAGGGCTTGCCGGAAAGATCGGCGAACAGGCCAGCGGCCATATCGGTGAGCAGAGTACGATTGTCGCTCATCAGCGCAGCCCCAGTCCCTTGGCAATAATTCCGCGCAGCACTTCCGGCGTGCCGCCGCGCAGCGAGAAGCTCGGGCTCGCGACCAGAATCCACGAGAGCAGCCGCGACAAGTCGCTCTTGCCCGCCAGATCGGCCTCCACCGCCGCCTGAACCGCGCGTGGCAGCGCCTGTTCGTAGGCATTGCCGAGGTCCTTGACGATCGCGGCTTCGACCACCGGGTCCTCGCCCGCCGCCAGCTTGGCGATGGTCGACATCGACATCTGCCGCAGCGTCCACATCTCCGCCGTGAGCCGCCCGATCAGCTGCGCGGTGGGTGCATCAGGCTCAGGCCCCATGGCGTCGATCAGCGCGACGAGCAGCATGTGGCTGGAAAGATACCGCTCCGGCCCCGAGCGTTCGAGCGCGAGTTCGGCGACGACCTGCTTCCAGCCATTGCCTTCCACGCCCACCAGCGCGTCGTGCGGCAGGAGCACGTCTTCGAACCAGATCTCGTTGAAGTGGTGCGTGCCCGTCATGTCGATGATCGGGCGGATGGTGATCCCCGGCGTATCGAGGTCGATCATCATCTGCGAAAGGCCGGTGTGGCGCTCACTGCCCTCTTCGGTGCGCAGCAGCGTGAGCGCGGCGTGGCTCTTGTGCGCGCCGCTGGTCCACACTTTCTGGCCGTTGATGCGCCAGCCCTCGTTGGTCTTCTTCGCGGAGGTGCGCACGCTGGCGAGGTCTGAGCCCGAGCCGGGTTCGGAGAGGCCGATGCAGGCGTAGATTTCGCCGCGCGCCATGCCGGGCAGATACTTCTCGCGCTGGCCTTCCGTGCCATAGCGCAGCAGGAGCGGTCCGGTCTGCCGGTCGGCAATCCAGTGCAGCCCCGCCGGTGCGCCTGCCGCCAGCAGTTCTTCCAGCACGACATAGCGTTCCAGCAGCGTGCGTTCGTGCCCGCCATATTCCTTCGGCCAGGTCATCCCCAAGAGCCCGGCGGCGCCGAGTGCCTTGGAAAATTCCTCGTCGAAACTGAACCAGCAATTGGCGCGCAGCTCGACCGGCCAGCTGGCTTCATGCTTGGCCACCAGATCACGAACCTGCTGGCGAAGCGCGGGAATATCGCCCTCGGGGCGAAACGGATGGAGCGGGAATATTTGCATCGCGGATCTCCCTATGGCAGCGGCGAAAGCATCGCAATCGCAAGATTGCTAGTGGAACCGCCCAGAGGGGCAATTGGGAGACAAGCCGCCATGACCACCCCGTTCCTGCACGAAGAGCGCCGCGGGCGCATCGCCATCCTCACCATGGACCGCGCGGAATCGATGAACGCCATCGGCACGATCGAGGATTGCGACAACATCGTCGACACGTTCTTCCGCCTCGGCAACGACCGTTCGGTCAGCGCCATCGTGCTGACGGGTGCGGGCCGCGCGTTCTGCACCGGCGGCAACATCAAGGGTATCCGTGATCGCAAGGGCATCGGCCCGCTTGACCAGCCCGATTCGACCGCAACCAACTATCGCCGCGGCGTGCAGCGCGCGACTCGCGCCATGCTCGATTGCGACGTGCCGATGATCGCCGCGATCAACGGCCACGCCATCGGCCTCGGCCTCGATCTCGCCTGCGTGTGCGACATGCGCATAGCCGCAGACAGCGCCAAGATGGCCGCCAGCTTCATCAAGGTCGGCATCATCCCCGGCGATGGCGGCGCATGGACGCTGCAGAAGCTCATCGGCTATCCGCTTGCGGCAGAGCTGTTCCTCACCGGGCGCACGTTCGATGCGGCCTATGCCAAGTCCATCGGCCTCGTCGGCGATGTCGCCCCCGCTGATAGCCTGATGGACAAGGCCATGGCGCTGGCCGAGGAAGTGGCTGCCAACAGCCCCCGCGCGCTGCGCCTGACCAAGCGCCTGCTGCGCGAGGCCCAGCATGGCCGCGCGGGCGACGTGCTCGAACTGTCGGCCGCGTTCCAGGCGCTGGTCCACGAAACGGCAGACCACAAGGAAGCCGTAAACGCCCTCCTCGAAAAGCGCGCGCCGGTGTTTACCGGGGACTGAGGTGTCGGGTGAGGCCGCCTTCATCGCCGCGCTGCGGGGGCTTGCCTCGCACCCGGCGGCGCGCGGCCTTGCCGATGATTGCGCCGTGCTGGAAGTGGGCGGCGAAACGCTGATCCTCACGCACGACATGATGATCGAGGGTGTGCACTGGCTGGCCGGGCAAGACCCGGCAGACGTGGCGTGGAAGCTCCTCGCCACCAACCTGTCAGACCTCGCCGCCAAGGGCGCGGAGCCCATTGGCGTGCTGCTGGGCTATAGCCTTGCCGCAAACGACGCCCGTTTCGCCGAAGGGCTCGGCGCGGCGCTGGCGCACTTCGGTGTGCCGCTTCTGGGCGGCGATACGGTGCGCAATCCCGGCCCGCAAGCGCTGGGCCTCACCGCGCTGGGCCGCGCGTGCTACCGCCCGGTGCCCAGCCGCAGCGGCGCCCGCCCCGGAGACGCGGTGTGGATCACCGGCCCCGTCGGCGCGGCGATGCTGGGGTTCGAGGCGCTGTCTGCAGGCGATAGTGCAGCCGATACTGGCACCGATACTACTGCCTATCGCCGCCCGGTGCCGCGCCTTGCCGAAGGCCGCGCTCTGGCCCCGCTGGTCAGCGCGATGATGGATGTGTCCGACGGCCTCCTGCTCGATGCGCGCCGCATGGCTGAAGCCAGCGGCGTGACCATCACGCTTGATCCTGCCGCCATCCCCCTGCCCCCCGCCCTGCCGCCGCAGCGCGCGCGCGATGCCATGGCCTGGGGGGATGATTACGAGCTGCTGTTCACTCTTGCTGCAGGCGCTGAGCCGCCATGCTGCGCGCACCGGATCGGCTCCGTGCTGCCGTGCGGCCCGGCTCCGCTCCTGCTGGGCGGCGCGGCACCCGATGGCCCGCTCGGCTTCGAACATTGCTGAAAAATTACACGCAAAGGCTTGCAGCACACAATTTATGCACTAGCCTCCCCCTTATCCCGCGAACGACGGGTACCGGTTGAAAACAGCCGGTTAAAAAAGGGGGTGTCTGAAGTGAGTCTCACCATAATCGCTATCATTTTCGGGCTCGTGGCCATCGTGTATGGCTTCGTGACGAGCCAACAGGTGCTAAGCGCACCTGCCGGCAACGCCAAGATGCAGGAAATCGCCGCAGCCATTCAGGAAGGCGCGCAGGCCTATCTCAAGCGCCAATATACCACCATTGCCATCGTCGGCGTGGTGGTGGCCGTGATCGTCGCGGCGGCACTGGGGCCGATTTCAGCAGTCGGCTTTGTCATCGGCGCGGTGCTTTCGGGCGTCGCGGGGTTCATCGGCATGAACATCTCGGTGAAAGCCAACGTGCGCACCGCTGCCGCCGCGCAGACGGGGCTGCAGGCTGGCCTCACGCTGGCGTTCCGCGCCGGGGCGATCACCGGCATGCTCGTGGCGGGCCTCGCGCTCCTCGCGATCGCGGTGTTCTTCTGGTATCTCACCGGCCCGGCGGGCTACGGCGTCAGCGGTGAAGACCGCACTGTCGTCGAGGCGCTCACCGCGCTGGCCTTCGGCGCCTCACTCATCTCGATCTTCG
>JAIXYF010000208.1 GCA_027490345.1 Novosphingobium sp. | reverse complement strand
GTCATGCACGCGGCAGACTTGCCCGATCCGGGCGGCCTGATCCGGCAGCTGGAAGCCTTTGCCGCCAATCCGCCTGCGCGGCAGACGGCGGTTGCGGCCGGGCAAGCCGGTGCAGCGCCCGCTGCCGCCGCACCTGCCGCGCCGCCCAGCGCCGAGGCCGTGCTGGCACAGTGGGCCGGGCTGGTGGAGCAGGTGGAGCAGGTCTCGCCGCTGATCGGATCGGCCATGCGGCTTTCGGTGAAGGTGGTTTCCCTGAAGCCGGGGCATCTCGTCTATGCTCTGGCGCCGGGCATTGCGGGCGACCCAACAGCAGACATGCGGCGCGGCCTTGAAGGCGCCGCCGGCGGGCACTGGCAGGTGGAGCGCAGCAGCGATCTTGCCGCCGCGCTGCCCAGCCTTGAAGAAGCCCGCGCCGCCGCCGCTGCGCGTGAGGAAGCGATGCTGCGCGAAGACCCCCTGGTGAAGGCGGCCTTTGCTGCATTTCCGGGGGCTGAAATGATCGACGAAAGCACTATATCGGCGGATAGTCGCAAACCTTGGAGCAGACGCGCATGAAGTCGATGGAAGAAATGATCCAGGCCGCACAGGCCGCCGCCCAGACCATCCAGAAGCAGATGGAGGATGCGCAAGGGCGGCTCGACCAGATCGAGGTAGAAGGCGTGGCCGGTGGGGGACTCGTGAAGATCCGGGCTTCGGCCAAGGGCCGCGTGATCGGCGTAGCGATTGATGACAGCCTGATGGACAAGGCCGACAAGGGCATTCTCGAAGACCTCGTTGCCGCCGCGTTCAACGACTGCCGCAGCCGCGCCGATGCCGCCGCAGCTGAGGAAATGCAGAAGGTGCAGATGGCGGCCGGGATCCCGCCGGGCTTCAAGCTGCCGTTCTGAGCCGAGCGGGCGGGCTGGCGCCGGATCATGACAAGCGCTATATAGGAACGTCACAAATTTGGAACGGGTGGTCGGCGCATGGTCGGCGCGCCCCATGAAGGTCGTTTTCCTCTGAGCGCAATTGCCCTGCTTGCCGCTGCTGCCCTCGCCAGCGCTCCGCCTGCCGAAGTTTCGCCGGGTTCTGACCCGGCTGCGCCTTCTGCCTCTGCGCAGACGGAGCGCCCTGCTCAGGAAGCAGCCTCCGCCGCCAAACCGGCGCAAGAGGCGCTGCCCCCGCTGGCGGGCGAAATCGTCGTTTCAGGTGCGATCAAGGCGCCGCCGGAAGATCCGCTCGCGAAGGCCAATGAGACGAGCTACGAGATTCTGCAGTCGGTAGACGACAAGTTCGTTGGCCCGGTGGCAACGGGCTATGAGAAGGGCGTGCCGCGCCCGCTGCGCATGGCCTTGCGCAATTTTATCCGCAACTTGCGCGAACCCGTGGCGGCTGCGGCCTTCCTGCTGGAATTGAAGCCGGGCAAGGCGATGGAGACAGTGGGCCGGTTCGGCTTCAATTCGACGATCGGGCTGGGCGGGACCATCGATGTGGCTCGCAGCAAACCGTTCAACCTGCCCTATCGGCAAAATGGGCTGGCCAATGTGCTGGGCTATTATGGCGTCGGGCCCGGGCCTTACCTGTTTCTGCCGCTGGTGGGACCGACCACGGTGCGGGATCTGTTCGGCCTTGTCGCCGACCGGCTGGTAGTGCCGCTGGCGGTCGGCTCGCCGTTCAACAAGGCTTGGTACGCGATCCCGATCAACACGCTTGATGCGCTGGATTATCGCAACGAGGCGGACGAGGATTTCCGGCGCCTGCGCGATGCGGCTGATCCTTATTCGACTTACCGGCGGGTCTACCTGCAATCGCGCATCGATCAGATCGAGGCGCTGCACGGGCGCGGGCCGCTGGTGAAGGGGCAAGTCCGCTATGGCCCGTTTGCGCGGCCGGTGGGCGATGCGGCGAGCGCAGTTTCGGCAGCCGAAAAGCGGGTGATCGAACAGGACGACAAGGCAGCGGATGCGGCCGTGGCACCGGCGGGGCCTGCGGCGCCCGCAGCTGAGCCGACAGCACCAGCGCCGCCCGCTCCGCCGCCCCCGCTGCCCGTGTTCATTGCAGAGCCGGTGGTGCAGCCGATTCCCTGAAGCCGGGCTTTATCCCCGGCCTTGGCGCACGTTCTTGAAGCCGGGGCCTGATACTCCACAGGCCCGGCACAAGGGGCCATTGCGGAGGGGAATGCGGCTACCCATATTCGCTAGCAAGACGCCGGTGCCCGGTTTTGGGCAGGGCGGAAATGGAATGTGATGACAATGACCAGCTACCCCCTGCTTCCCTTGCGCGACATCGTCGTGTTTCCCGGCATGGTCGTGCCGCTGTTCGTGGGCCGCGAAAAGTCGGTCGCCGCGCTGGAAATGGCGATGGCCGGGTCGAAGGAAATCTTCCTCCTCGCGCAGCTCGATCCCGGCTGCGACGATCCGGACCGCGACGATCTGTATGATACCGGCGTGATCGCCACGGTGCTGCAGCTGCTGAAGCTGCCCGATGGCACGGTGCGCGTGCTGGTCGAAGGCCAGCGCCGCGCCGAGTTGAAAGCGCTGCGCGCAGAAACGGTGGCCGAGGGCGAACTGGTGCTGGCCGAGATCGCAGTGATCGAGGCTGCAGAGGTCTCTGGCGCTGAAGTTTCGGGCATGATGCGCTCGGTCGTCGAACAGTTCGGCGAATATGCCAAGCTTTCCAAGAAGCTGCCGCAGGATGCCGGATCGCAGCTGGGCGATATCGAGGATGCGGGCAAGCTGGCCGATGCCGTGGCGGCAAACCTGGCCGCGCGCGTCGCGGAAAAGCAGGCGGTGCTGGCTGAGGCCGATCCCCTGAAGCGCCTCGAAATGGTGCTTGCGTTCATGGAGGGCGAGCTTGGCGTGCTGCAGGTGGAGCGCAAGATCCGCGGCCGCGTGAAGCGCCAGATGGAAAAGACCCAGCGCGAATACTACCTCAACGAGCAGCTGAAGGCGATCCAATCGGAACTCGGCGGCGGCGATGACGGCGAGGGCAACGAGCTGGCCGAGCTGGCTGAAAAGATCGAGACGCTCAAGCTTTCCAAGGAAGCGCGCACCAAGGCCACGGCGGAGCTGAAGAAGCTGCGTACGATGCAGCCGATGAGCGCGGAAGCGACGGTCATCCGCAACTACCTCGATGTGCTGCTGGGGCTGCCGTGGGGCAAGAAATCCAAGCTCAAGAAGGATATCGCAGCAGCGCAGGCCGTGCTCGATGCCGATCACTATGCGCTCGACAAGGTCAAGGACCGGATCATCGAGTATCTGGCAGTGCAGGCCCGCACCAACAAGCTGAAGGGGCCGATCCTGTGCCTCGTCGGCCCGCCGGGCGTGGGCAAGACCTCGCTG
>JAIXYF010000441.1 GCA_027490345.1 Novosphingobium sp. | reverse complement strand
CGCCGCCATGGAAAGCGGGCAGGACGAGGCCAATGTCGGCATGGGCAAGGTGCTGCGCGCGGTCTATTCGCTCTCGCCTGCGCTCGCCCGCTCCATCATGCTGCGCTTCTGAAAGGGTCCGGCCATGACCAGCACAGTCCTTGTTTCCGGCGGTAGCGGCTATATCGCCGGGTTCATCATCAAGCAGCTTCTGGCCGAAGGCTGGACGGTTCACACCACCGTGCGCAGCCTCAAGCGCGAAGCCGAACTGCGCGCGCTGCTCGGTGGAAGCGCGCAAACGCTGCGCTTTTTCGCGGCCGATCTCACGGCGGACGCGGGCTGGGCCGAAGCGATGGCGGGCTGCAGCTATGTCCTCCACGTCGCCTCGCCGTTCAGCAGCAAACCGCCGCGCAACCCCGATGATCTGATCATTCCCGCGCGCGAAGGCACCGTGCGCACGCTGCGCATCGCGAGGGACGCAGGCGTGCGGCGCTTCGTCCAGACCTCGTCCGTCGCCGCGATTGCCTATGGGCACGGCAAGGGGCACCATCATTTCACCGAAGCGGACTGGACCAATATCCGCAGCCGCGATGCCTATGCCTATGTCAAATCCAAGACCATTGCCGAGCGCGCCGCGCGCGACTGGATGGCCAAGGAAGGCGCCAAGGGACCGGACGGGGGCATGGAATTCCTTTCGATCAACCCTTCCGCCGTGCTGGGCCCGGTGTGGAGCAAGGATTTCTCCGCCTCGATCGAAATGGTGAGCCAGCTCCTTTCCGGCGCGCTGCCCGGCTGTCCCGATCTCGGCTTCGGGATTGTCGATGTGCGTGATCTGGCCGATCTCCATGTGCGCGCGCTCACCGAGCCGGGCCTCGATGGGGAACGCTTCATTGCCTCCGGCCCGTTCCTGAAGATGGCCGAAATCGCTGCGATCCTTCGCCAGAAGATGCCGCTGGAAGCCCGCAACGTAACGACGCGCCGCCTGCCGGACTGGATCGTCCGCATGGCCGCCACGTTCAATCCGCTGATCCGGCAGGTGCTGGGCGAACTTGGCAATGTGCGCGATGCCAGCTCTGCCCACGCGCTCGAACGTCTCGGCTGGAAGACCCGCCCGGCCGAGGACTCCATCGTCGATTGCGCGAAGAGCCTGATCGCAATGGGCGTGGTCAGGGTTTAGCGCTCAGATCCCGGCAAACCACTGATAACCCTTGTGATCTTCCCAATAGCCGCCCTTGCCGCCGTGTATGCCGCTGAGCGAAGCAACCGCCTCCACCCGCATCACATACTTCGCCTGCTTGTAGCCCAGTTGCCGCTCGGCCCTCAGGCGCAGCGGCGCGCCGTGGCCCACGGTCAGCGGCGCGCCGTTCATGTGCGTGGCCAGGATCGTCTGCGGGTGGAACGCGTCGATCAGATCGATGCTCTCGTAATAGGGAATGCCGCCGGTGCTGTCGGCGCAGTGGAACACCACGAACTTCGCGTTGGATGAAAGCCCCGCGCGCCGCAGGATCAGGCCCAGCGGCACGCCCGACCATTCGCCGATCGCGCTCCAGCCCTCCACGCAGTCGTGCCGCGTGATCTGCGTGCGCCGGGGCGCTGCCAGCATTTGCGCCAGACTGATGCGCAGCGGATGGGCCACCATGCCATCCACGGTGAGCGCCCAATCGGCGAACCCGTTCGCAGCCAGAGCATTGTAGTCCGCCGTGCCGGGATTGCGATTGCCGTTTTCGCGGAACACGGGTGACATTTCGGCCCGGCTGAACTCCTTTGCCAGCGCATTGCGATCCGTTACGAGACGCTGCGCGCCGTGCGTGGCCTTCTCCCCAAGGCTCAGCACCGATTGCACTGCGGGCGAAGCATTGATCCGGTCGCACCCCGCCAGCAGCAGGCCTGCGCCGCCGATCAGGGCATGGCGCCGCGTGAGCAGCGAAGGGGTCGCCATGATGATGTCGTCGCTCATTGTACGCTTTCCTTCACCATTCGCGCTTGTGGCAGCCGATACCAGCCCGTGATGATCGAGCGCAGTTCGTTGACCGGCCCCGCCAGCACCACCGCCAGCAAGTGCACCACGATGAACAGCGCAAAGCCCAGGGCGCACAGGAAGTGGATCGAGCGCGCCGAAGCCCGTCCGCCAAACATGTCCACCAACCAGGGAAACGCCGCATTCAAGGTGGGAGACATCGTGCAGCCAGTGAGGATCACCACCGGGATCAGCACGAACAGCACGGCCAGATAGGCGATCTTCTGCAGCGGATTATAGGCCCGCGCGGCCTCTCCGGTGGGAAAGCGCAGGCGCGCATGATCCTTGATGTCGTGCCACAGATGGGCGAGGCTGCGTTCTTCACGCTTTAACGCAAGATCGCGGCGCAAGTGTCCGGAAAACAGTGCATAGAGCAGGAAGAAGGTGCCGCTCACCAGCAGCACCCAGGCAAACAGGAAATGCCATTGCCGCGCGCCCGCCAGGCTATAGGACGAGGGGATCGTGACCAGCGGCGGAAACGCGTTGGCGGTGCCTTGCGCATAGCCCAGCACGCCCGTCGTTGGGATCTCGTAGCCCAGCACGGCCAGATATCCGCTCGTGCCCCTGTGGCCGATCACCAGCCACGGCACATCGAAGTTCGCGCCATATTCTCCCCAATAGAGCATGGGATGCGCATTGAAGATCATCATGCCGCTCATCAGCATCACGAAGATGGCCAGCGCGTTGATCCAGTGCCAGATGCGCACCGGCAGCTTCGTGCGGTAGATCAGCGGCGCGGCGCCCGCCGCCGCCTCACCGCGCTTTGCAATCTGCCCTGCCATTCCATCTGCTCCCGCCCAAACGCTGCTATGATACCGGTTCGGTCCGCCGCCACGAAAGGTTACACTGGCAAAGCCTTCGTGGGCCGTCCCGCTGATGGTCTTCAGCCTTCGTACCAGCCCACGTCTGCGGTCGCTACTTCGCCAAAGCGCGCGCCTTTGGTGATGGATTGCCAGATGATCGGCCACGAAGTGCCGATCATGCTGAGGAAGGGCCACGGATCGCGGGCATCCCAGCTGACGTCGCGTGTGGTAACGAGGCTTTTGAGGCTGGCCACAAAGCCCTTGCCTCGCAGCATCGCCGCCTGCGTTTCGGTGAGGCAGGCATAGAACTGTTGCAGCCGGGCGTGCGGCGCCGCGCGCACCGGCCCGGCCCAGCCGGGTTCCAGCACGGCGCGCGCGATGTCCTCGCTCTCCCAGAAATGCAGTCCGCTGGTGGCGCGCGGATTGCATTCGATGGCATGGGGCACGCCGTCTGAATCGACGATGAAATCGAAGGAAATGAACCCGCTCCACCCGGTCTCGGCCACGAACCGCGCTACCCACGCGTCAATCGCGGGAACGTCGGTTCGTTCGAACGCCACGGCGACCGAGCCGGACATCACCGCCCCCCGGTAGACTGCCGTGGCCACCACGCGCCCCTCATGGGCCACCGTGCAGGTGCTGTGCTCGCGTCCCGTAACGAAGCGCTGCACCACCGCAGGCTGCGCCGGATCGGGCAGGGGCAGGGGTTCGCCTGCGGGCAAAATGCGCACGCCGTTGCCCGAGCACGAGAACACCGGCTTCACCACCACTGGCCCGGCCTGCGCCAGCGCTGCGGCTTCTGCCGAGCCGAGCGGCGCGCTTTGCGGCACGGCCAGCCCCATCGCTTGCGCCGTTTTCACGAAGCCCGCCTTGTCGTGCAGCGCGATCACCGCATCGGGCGGCATCGTGAACAGGCGCACGCCCGGCGGCAGCATTCCGGCCAGATGCGCCACATGCATCGTCTCTTCCGAAACCGGCACGACGAGATCGACCGCCTCGCGCTGCACGATTGCGGCCAGCGCGGCCAGATAGGCCGCCTTGCCAGCGCTGGGCGGCGGCACCTTGAATTCCCGCGCCACGTGCCGCGATGCCCCGGCCAGCGTCCAGCCATAAGGCTCGGCCACCAGCACGCGGCACCCCGCTTTTGCAAACCCGCGCGCCAGATCGAGCGCCTTGGGCAGCCGTCCCAGGGTCAGCAGAACTGTCGTCATGACGTCACGCACCTCTGCCCGCTGGCGTCACCCGCACCATGATCTGCTTGGCGGGCCGCGTCGTAAGCCGCGCCGCCGGGCGGACCGCGCCTGCATCCTCGAGGTGGAAATCGAACCGGCGGAACAACCGTGCGATCAGCAGCACCGCCTCGGTCAGCGCAAAGGCCGCCCCGGCGCACACGCGCGGACCTTGCCCGAAGGGAATATAGGCCCCCGGCGTCAGCTCGTTTTCGCGCGCTGGGAGAAAGCGGTCCGGGTCGAACACATCCGGGTTCTTCCAATAGCGCTTGTGCCGGTGCAGCACCCACGGCGCGACCATCACCAGCGCGCCGCGCTTGACCTGCTTTTTGCCGATGGTGGTCGCCTCGGTCGCCACGCGCGGCAGGAACGTAATCGGCGGATAGAGCCGCAGCGTCTCGCGAAACAGGTTGCGGATCGTGGGGAGGTGCTTGGTCTCCTCAAACCCGATGGGCCCGTCCTCGCCCGCAACGTCACGAATCTCGCGCCGCACCCGCGCCACCAGTTCGGGCTGCATGGCCAGGAGGTAGAACGCCCAGGTCAGCGCGCTTGCGCTCGTCTCGTGCCCCGCCAGAAACAGCACGCCAAGCTGGTCGATCAGTTCCTCACGCGTGAACGCGGTGCGGGAAAAATCATCGCGCGCAGCGATCACGGCCGCCGCGATATCATCGAAGTGCTCGCCATTCGGCCCTAGGTGCGTATCGAGCAGATCGCCCAGATGGCCCCGGATGCGGGTGCAGGCCTCCAGCACGAAATCTTTTTGCGGAACCGCCGTCCACGCCGGATCCATGATCAGCCGCCGGATTTCCACCTGCGCCACGCTGTGTTCGAACACGGTGAAAGCATCGAACACATCGTGCGCCGCGCCTGTCTCCAGCCCGGTGCTGAACACGGTGCGGCAGATGATGTCTGCGGTGAGATGGCTCATCGTCAGATCGAGCGAGAACGCTGCCCCGTCCGCTGCGCGGCGCTCGAGCGTTTCCTCGCAGGCCTCGGCGCCGTCCTGCATCGCCGGGAAGGCGCGGTTCACGCGCATCATCGTGAAGGCGGGATCGATCATCCGCCGCTGGCGCTGCCACGTCTCACCCGATGACACGAAGATCGAATCGCCGATCAGCGGGGCGAGCGCGTCCACCATCAGGTCGCTTTTGGGAAAGATGCCTTCAGGATCGGACAGCACCCGCCGCACCTGATCGGGCTGGTTCACGATCAGGATCGAGCGCCGCGAATAGCCCAGCGGCCCGACATCGCAGCGGTATGCGCTGGCTGGCAGCAGGCTGAGCAGATCGCCATCGCCGCGCAGCGCCACGCGCAGCAGCGCGGT
>JAIXYF010000030.1 GCA_027490345.1 Novosphingobium sp. | reverse complement strand
CACTGAGCCGCCTCAATCGCGCGAACCGAACGGGCTTAAGGACAAGATCATGGCTGATTTCGACGATTGGCAGAAGGCTGCCGCCAAGGAAGTGAAGGGCAAGGACCTGACCTGGCAGACGCCGGAAGGGATTGCCGTAAAGCCGCTCTACACGGCGGAGGACGTGCGCGAGGACCCCGGCTTGCCCGGCTTTGCCCCGTTCACGCGCGGCGTGCGCGCCTCGATGTATGCGGGCCGCCCCTGGACGATCCGGCAATATGCGGGCTTCTCGACCGCCGAGGAATCGAACGCGTTCTATCGCCGCAACCTTGCGGCGGGGCAGAAGGGCCTCTCGGTCGCCTTCGACCTTGCCACCCATCGCGGTTATGACTCCGATCACCCGCGCGTGGTGGGCGATGTCGGCAAGGCGGGCGTGGCGATCGATTCGGTCGAGGACATGAAGATCCTGTTCGACGGAATTCCGCTCGATCAGATGTCCGTCTCCATGACCATGAACGGCGCGGTGATCCCGATCATGGCGTTCTTCATCGTCGCGGGCGAAGAGCAGGGCGTGAGCCGCGCGCAGCTCGACGGGACCATCCAGAACGACATCCTCAAGGAGTTCATGGTCCGCAACACCTATATTTACCCGCCCGAGCCTTCGATGCGGATCATCTCGGACATCTTCGGCTACACTAGCCGCGAGATGCCGAAGTTCAATTCGATCTCGATTTCCGGCTATCACATGCAGGAAGCGGGCGCGACGCAGGTGCAGGAGCTGGCCTTCACCATCGCCGACGGCATGGAATACGTGAAGTACGGCGTGGCCTCGGGCCTCGATATCGACAAGTTTGCCGGGCGGCTGTCGTTCTTCTTCGCCATCGGCATGAACTTCTTCATGGAAGTGGCCAAGCTGCGCGCCGCGCGCGTGCTATGGCACCGCGTGATGACCAAGCTGGGCGCGCAGGATGAACGCTCCAAGATGCTGCGCACGCACTGCCAGACTTCGGGCGTGAGCTTGCAGGAGCAGGACCCCTACAACAACGTGATCCGCACCACGATCGAGGCGATGGCCGCGATGCTGGGCGGCACCCAGTCGCTCCACACCAACGCGCTCGATGAAGCCATCGCGCTGCCGACCGACTTTTCCGCACGCATCGCCCGCAACACGCAGAT
This sequence comes from Novosphingobium sp., assembly GCA_027490345.1. Taxonomy (GTDB): domain Bacteria; phylum Pseudomonadota; class Alphaproteobacteria; order Sphingomonadales; family Sphingomonadaceae; genus Novosphingobium. Next base: position 1,941 of record JAIXYF010000030.1, on the reverse strand, counting down.
CGTGATCCAGGAAGAGACGGGGATGACCAAGGTGGTCGATCCGCTCGGCGGCTCGTACTACATCGAGGCGCTGACGCAGGAACTGGTCGACAAGGCGTGGGAGATCATCGAGCGCGTGGAAGCCGAAGGCGGCATGGCGAAAGCCGTGGCGGCTGGCTGGCCCAAGGCGATGATCGAGGAAGCCGCCGCTGGCCGTCAGGCGCGGGTGGACAAGGGCGATGACGTGATCGTCGGCGTCAACAAGTACCGCCTCGCCAGCGAGGACAAGCTCGATACGCTGGAAGTGGACAACATGGCGGTGCGCGAAGGCCAGATCGCGCGGCTGAAATGGGTGCGCGAGAACCGCGACGAGACCAAGTGCCGCGCTGCGCTTAATGCCCTGACCGAAGGTGCGAAGACCGGCGGCAACCTGCTCGAACTGGCCGTGGAAGCCGCGCGGCACCGCGCCACGCTGGGCGAGATTTCGGATGCGATGGAAATCGTGTTCGGCCGCCACGGCACGTTCCCCACCCCGGTTCGCGGCGTCTACAGCGCCTACTACGCGGGCGATTCGCGCTACCAGCAGGTGCTCGACGGCGTGGAAGCCGTGACCCGCCGTCTGGGCCGCGCGCCTCGTATGCTCGTCTCCAAGATGGGCCAGGACGGGCATGATCGCGGCGCAAACGTGATCGCCTCGGCCTTCGGCGACATGGGCTTTGATGTGACGAGCAGCCCGCTGTTCCAGACGCCGGAGGAAGCGGCGAAGCTGGCGTTGGAAGCCGATGTCGATGCGGTCGGCGCGTCGTCGCTGGCGGCAGGCCACAAGACCCTGATCCCCGAACTGATCCGCCACCTGCGCGAAGCAGGCCGCAGCGATATCAAGGTCGTCGCGGGCGGCGTGATCCCGCCGCAGGACTACGATTTCCTGCGCGAGGCCGGGGTGCAGGGCATCTACGGCCCGGGCACGAATGTGGTCGAAGCGGCGGCGGATATGCTGCGCCTGCTGGGGCACAATATGCCGCCTGCGGGCGAAGAACTGGCGGCGGCGGAGTGAGGATGCGGCCCGCCCATCCCTCCCTCCTTCCCGTCACCCCGGGCTTGACCCGGGGTTCGGCTGCCTTTGGCTGGCAGGAAGAAGCCAAACCCCGAATCAAGTCCGGGGCGACGAGATCGGGATAGTCTGACGATGAGCCGTAACGCTGTGCTGTTCTGCTTTGCGGTGATCAGCATTGCGTTTGTCTGGATGTTTTACGCCGGCTTTTTCATGCATGGCGATTGAGCTTGGAGTAACGGGATTGTTCAAGAAGATCCTCATTGCCAACCGTGGCGAAATTGCCTGCCGGGTCATCAAGACCGCGCGCCGGATGGGTATCCAGACCGTGGCGGTCTATTCGGATGCCGATGCGCGTGCGCCGTTTGTGAAGATGGCGGATGAGGCGGTGCATATCGGGCCTTCGCCTGCTGCGCAGAGCTACCTCATCGCGGACAAGATCATCGCAGCGTGCAAGCAGACCGGGGCCGATGCGGTGCATCCGGGCTACGGGTTCCTTTCGGAGCGTACCAGCTTTGCAGAGGCGCTGGCAGCGGAAGGCATCGCGTTTGTCGGCCCGCCGGTGAACGCGATTGCCGCGATGGGCGACAAGATCGAGTCGAAGAAGCTCGCGCTGAAGGCCGGTGTGAATGTCGTCCCCGGCTTCGTGGGCGAGATCGAGGATACCGAGCACGCGGTGCGCATCTCGGACGAGATCGGCTATCCGGTGATGATGAAAGCCTCGGCTGGCGGCGGCGGCAAGGGGATGCGGCTTGCCTATTCCGAAAAGGACGTGCGCGAGGGCTTCGAGGCGACCAAGCGCGAGGGGCTGAACTCGTTCGGCGACGACCGCGTGTTCATCGAGAAGTTCATTCTCAACCCGCGCCACATCGAGATCCAGATCCTCGGCGATCAGCACGGCAATATCCTCT
>JAIXYF010000247.1 GCA_027490345.1 Novosphingobium sp. | reverse complement strand
GTCGGCATGGGTGATCTCGGCCGCCGAAATGATCGCGGCCATGTTGAGATAGCTGTCCTTCGCGGCGGGCGGGCCGATGCAGACGGCATGATCGGCAAGGCGCACATGCATCGCATCGGCATCGGCGGTGGAGTGCACCGCGACCGTCTCGATCCCCATTTCATGCGCAGCGCGGTGGATGCGTAGCGCGATTTCGCCGCGGTTGGCGATCAGCAGGCGGGAAATGGCCATGGGGCGCGCGGCCTCAGGCGATGACGACGAGCGGCTGGTCGAATTCGACCGGCTGCGCGTTTTCGACCAGAATCGCGGTGATCTTGCCGCCGGTGGGGGCAGTGATCGGGTTCATCACTTTCATCGCTTCGACGATGAGCAGCGTGTCCCCGGCCTTGACCGTCTGCCCGACGGTGATGAACGGCGCGGCGCCCGGTTCGGGGAAGAGATAGGCCGTGCCCACCATCGGCGAGCGCAGGGCATTGGCATCGACCGCAGGAGCGGGCGCGGCTTCAGCAGCAGGCGCGGCTGTCACGGGGGCCGGCGCGGCCACGGGCGCGGGCGCATAGGCTGCGATCGGCGCGGCCGAGATCTTGCGGGCCACGCGGATCTTGCGCGTGCCATCCTCGACCTCGATCTCGCTCAATCCGGTATCGGAAAGCAATTCAGCCAGTTCGCGCACCAGCGCGCTATCGATAGCCATCTTGGCGCCCTCGTCGCCGCGGTCATGCCCCATTATCGTGTCCTCGCGGGTGATCTTGCAAAAGATGGTTTCCATGCCCGCCGCGCTGCGCACTGGCAAGAAAAACCGCAAGGCGGGACGTGGAAAACGCCGCGTGCGCGGCGATCAGAGCTGGTGCGCGCCCTCAAGGGCAAGCAGATAGCTGAGCGGACCAAACCCCGCGATGGTCGCCTTGGCGGCCATGCCGACATAGGACTTGTGGCGAAACGCCTCGCGCGTGTGCGGGTTGGAAAGGTGCACTTCGATCACCGGCGTGCGGATCGCCTTGATCGCATCGTGCAGGGCGATGCTGGTGTGGGTAAAGGCCCCGGCATTGAGCAGCACTGCCTTGGCACCCGTGGCCTGCGCTTCCTGCAGCCAATCAACGAGATGGCCTTCATGATTGGACTGGCGCAGATCGATTTCGAGGCCAAGTTCGCGCGCGCGATCTTCCAGCATCCCGGCAATATCGTCCAGCGTGGCCGAGCCGTATATCTCCGGCTCACGCGTGCCGAGCAGATTGAGGTTGGGTCCGTTGAGGACGAAGATGGTCTCGGGCATGGCGGGCTCCGCATGGAATGGTGGCTCTGCGCCCGGCCCTGATAAAGCGTGGGCCTCACGGCGCAAGTCTGCGGTTCGGGCCTAAGATCAGGGCCGGCGGAACAGGCCCGCCGATCAACCCTTCCCGTTGTCTGCCATCGGCGGCGGCGCGCCGGGTTCGCCTTCGTCGACCGAAGGCTCGGGGTTGTCGCCATCTGGGTTTTCGTCGACCTGCGGCACCGGTTCGGGCTGCGAGATTGCTTGCGGCTGGTTGGATACGGCCAGCGATTCGGCGGCCTTGGCGCGCTTTTCGGCAGAATCGGCCTTGGCCTCCACGGCTTTCACCCGCTCCTCCAGCGCGACCACGCGGTCCGTGTCGCAACCCGAAAGCAGCAGCGCGCTGCCGATGGCGGCTCCGGCCAGCACGAAGCGGCGCACCGGAGCAAGGCGGGTGGCGGCTGAAAGAAGAGAGTGTGATTCCATGGTGGTTCAATCCATATCAGGTAAACCTTACCCGATACTAACCAGACATCGCACCAGCAGATGGGCCGGAAGGCAGGGCCCCGAAATTGGCGGCACAGGTCCGCTCAGCGATCTGTGCCCCGCGCCTTGCCCCATTGCCGCGCCGCCGTGTAGCCAAGATAGGAAGCACCAAACAGCGCATAGAGCGGTTCGGGCAGGCCGGTCAGATAGGCGGTCATCGCCTCGGTCATCGCGCGGGCGGCCGAAGGGCGCACGGCGCCAATCACGCCGAGCGGGATGGCCCAGAGAATCATCGCATACATCACATAGAGGAACGTCGGACGGGCGAGCGCGGTATAGCGGCTGGCGGCAGGCCGGATGGTCATGAAGCAGCGTCCTTCGAAAAAGGGAGCAGGGACGCGCGGCCAGATAGCGGCAAAAAGCCATGTAGGAAAATGGTTTGCGTGAAGCGGGCGCGGGCTGATTGTGCCAAAGCCTGCGCGCAAATTCGCTCCTCCCCGTCCGGTTTATGGCAATGGACGTGTTGCAGTGCGGCAGATACGGCTGTGGTCTTGTTGTTGCGGTGGTGTATTGAGCAAAGTTGCATGCGCGGGGGGCAGGGCGTCTGGAGGTCGGGCATTTGATCGAAGCGGTGCGGCGGATGTCCTTCGGACGCGGGCTCCTAGCGCTCAGCGCGCTGGTATCGGGCTCGTGCCTCTATGCCGCTGTCGATCCGGTTCCCGTTCCTGTTTCGGCCCCCGGTTCAGGACCGACGCCTACCGAAGCCCCTTCGCTGGACGAACGACGCGCGGCGCTTATTGAGCCGCTTCTCGATGATTACTGTTCGCGCTGCCACAACGATGATGACCATGTGGCCGGGCTCTCTGTGGCAGACCTCAAGGCCAGCGACATTGCGGCGGGCCGCCATGCCGAAGCCTGGGAGAAGATCCTGCGGCGCGTGGCGGCGGGCGAGATGCCGCCGCATTCGAAAAAGCAGCCCGATCCGGCACTTCGCGCCGATTTCGTCAACTGGGTGGATGAAGGCCGCGCGCGCTATGTGATGGCCAATCCCGATCCTGGCGCCGCGCCGGTGCGGCGGCTGAATGCGCGCGAATATGCCAATGCCGTGCGCGATCTGCTGGGCGTGGAAGGCGATTTCGCGGCCATGCTGCCGCCCGACAATTCCGGCTTCGGTTTCGACAACATTGCCGATGTGCTCAGCGTCTCGCCCACGCTGATGGAGCGCTATGTTGCCGTGGCGGGCAAGGCCTCGCGCCTTGCGGCGGGGCTGGTGCCCAAACGCGATTTCGTGACGACATGGCAGGTCGCCAAGGACGGTTCGGTGATGAACACGGGCATACCCGCGTTCAACGAGCGCGCCGGGCCGGATCTGCCGCTGGCCTCTCGCGGGGGGATCGCGGTGCGCTATGTCGCGCGGTGGGACGGCGCGTATGACGTTGCGGTCTGGCTCAATGCCAACACCAACAATGAAAGCGACCGGCTGGCCGAGGACCGCTATGTGCTGCGCGTGCCGATGAAGGCCGGCGTGCACCGGCTGGCCGTCTCGTTCCGGCGGCAGACCTGGCCGGACGAGCAGGTACAAGTGGTGCGCAACACTACCGATTATGTGCCGCTTCCGCTCGACAAGCCCGTTGATCTGCCGCTTGACGTGTGGGTGGATGGCGCCCGCGCGGGAACGCTGACGGTGCCTTCGTTCCGGGTGCATCAGCGCTATTCGCAGGCCAATTTCCCGCGCGATGTTTTGCAGCTTGATGTGGCAGGGCCGTTCGAGCCGGGCGGCAATGCGGATCTGGCCAGCCGCCGCGCGCTGTTCGTGTGCCAGCCGAAGCGTGCGGCGGACGAAGCGCCCTGTGCCAAGCGCATTCTGGGCGGGCTTGCCCGGCGCGCCTGGCGCGGGCCGGTGAGCGATGCCGATCTCGCACCGATCCTGACGATTCAGGCCAGCGAAGGCGCGGCGGGCGGGTTCGAGAGCGGGATTGCCGCGGGGATCGAGGCGCTGTTGGTTTCCCCGCGCTTTCTGTTCGCGGTGGAAACGCCGCCGCCTGCCGGGGTATCCGCGCGCGCTTATGCCTTGGCGGACCGCGATCTGGCGACGCGTTTGTCGCTGTTCCTGTGGAGCTCGATCCCGGACGCGCGGCTGCTCATGCTGGCCGGGCAGGGCAAATTGCGCCAGCCCGCCGTGCTGGATGCCGAAATCGCGCGGATGCTGGCCGATCGGCGCGCGCAGGCGCTGACGGACAACTTCGCAGGACAATGGCTGTTTTTGCGCAATCTTGAGCAGCAGCGCCCCGACATCACGGAATATCCGCAGTTCGACGTGCCGCTGCGCGCCGCGATGGCGGCAGAGACGCAGATGTTCTTCGCCCACGTGCTGCGCGCCAACCGCTCGGTTACAGACTTCATCCGCGCCGATTACACGTTCCTCAACGAGCGGCTGGCGCGCCATTACGGGATCAGCGGCGTGCGCGGGCCCGCTTTGCGCAAGGTTGCGCTGGCGCCAGACATGCCGCGCGGCGGGCTGCTGGGGCAAGCCAGCATCCTGACGGTTACGTCGTATGGCAACCGCACCTCGGTGGTGAAGCGGGGCAAGTGGATCCTCGACAAGATGCTTGCCTCACCTCCGCCCCCGCCGCCCGCCGATGTGCCCGCGCTCAAGGCCGAGCATGACGGCAAGAAGCTGACTGCGCGCGAACAGCTCGAACTGCACCGCGCCAATCCGGCCTGCGCATCGTGCCACCAGCGGATGGACCCGCTGGGCTTTGCGCTTGAAAACTTCGATGCCGTGGGCGCGTGGCGCGCGAGCGATGCCGGGCAACTGATCGATGCAGGTGCGGTGCTGGCCGACGGGACCGCGTTCAAGGGCTTTGCCGGGTTGCAGCAGATCCTGCTCGATCGGCGGGAAGAGTTCGCGCGCGCCTTTACCGAGCGGCTGATGACGTATGCGCTTGGGCGCGGGATCGGCCCGCAGGACATGCCGGCCATACGCGCCATCTCGAGGGCGGCGGCCAAGGACGGTTGGCGCGTGCAGACGATCATCCGGGGCATCGTGATGAGCCCGGCCTTCACTATGCGCCGCGTGCCGGGTGCGCCGACACAGGTTGCGCTTGCCGTCACCAGGTCTGCAATGCGCGCTGGGAAGGTAAGCCGATGATCGTGAAGCGCTCCGCGCTCAGCCGCCGTACCGTACTGCGCGGGTTGGGCACCGCGCTGGCTCTGCCGTATCTGGAAGCGATGGTCCCGGCGGCGCGCGCTGCCGATGTTGCAGCCCGGCCCAAGCGGCTTTCGGTGTTCTATACGCCCAACGGCATGACGATGGACGCCTATCGCCCCGCCGCCACGGGCGCGGTCCATGCCCTGCCGTCTGAGCTGCCGCCCACGCTGCCGCCAACTCTGGCTCCGCTGGAGCCGTTTCGCGCCAATATGCTTGTGGTCAGCGGCCTTGGCCATCCGCAGGCCGCGGCTATGGGCGACCGGCCTGCGGGACACGGCCGCTCATGTCCCGCCTTCCTCACCGGCGCGCATGCCCGGCAGACCGAGGGGCCCGACATTCGCTGCGGCGTCTCGATGGATCAGGTCTATGCCGCGCATCTCGGGACCAAAGGACAAGGCGGCGCGACGGCGATCCCCAGTCTGGAACTGGGCATCGATCAGGCCAGCCTGCTGGGTAGCTGCGATATCAATTATTCGTGCGCCTATACCAACGGCATCTCCTGGCTGACGCCGACCGTGCCGTTGCCGGTTTCGGCCAATCCGCGCGATGTGTTCGAACGCCTGTTCGGCGATGGCGAGGCGCTCGATCCCGCCAGCCGGCTGGCCGAGATGCGGCGGCGCACCTCGATCCTGGACTACGTGCGGGAGGATGCGGCGCGCCTTGCCGGGCGGCTAGGGGCCGAGGACAAGCGCAAGCTGGACGAATACCTCGATTCCACGCGCAGCATCGAGAAGCGCATCCAGCGTGCCGCCAGCAAGCCGGTTGCCGAGGCGGGCAGCTTTGCCCAGCCCGCGGGCATTCCGGCCGATTTTGCCGAGCATGTGCGCCTGATGATCGATCTTCAGGTTCTGGCGATGCAGGCCGATCTCACGCGAGTGGCCACCTTCATGCTGGGGCGTGAGATTTCGAACCGGACCTACCCCGAGATCGGGGTGCCCGATTCGCACCACATGCTCAGCCACCATGGCCGCAGCGCCGAAAAGATGGCGCAGCTTGCGAAGATCAACCGCTATCACATGGAATTTTTTGCCTATCAGCTGAAGCGGCTGAAGGAAACGCGCGATGGCGAAGGATCGCTGCTCGACACGACACTGGTGATCCGGGGCAGCGCATTCGGTGATTCCAACGATCATGATTTCATGGACCTGCCGGTGATCGTTGCGGGCGGCCTAGTGAAGGGTGGGCGGCATCTGGAGGTGACCAAGGGTACCTCGATGTCAAACCTGATGCTGGCGGGCCTCAATCTGCTGGATGTGCCTGCCACCATGTTTGGCGACAGCACTGCACCGCTGGCGGGGCTGACGGGTGCCTAGAATTGCCTCCCTGATTGTGGCCCCGCTGTTTCTGGCGCCCCTGTTTCTGGCGCCCCTGTTTCTGGCGCTGGCCCCGGTCCCCGCTTTGGCGCATGGGGCCGAGGCGCTGGCCCGCGCGATTGCCGACGACGAGGCCGCTGGGCTGGCTGCTGCGCTGGCGCAGGGCGCAGATGCCAACGCCGTGCTTGAATATGGCGAGACACCGCTGGCCCGCGCGGTGGAGGTGCAGGATCCGGCGCTGGTCGATCTGCTGCTCAAAGCCGGAGCCAGGGCCGACCGCGCCGATGCACTTGGCACCACCCCGCTGCTGCTGGCTTGCGAGCGCGGGCACGGTGCGATCATTGCCGCGTTGCTGGCGGCGGGCGCGCCGGTCGATCAAGCGAATCCGGAAGGCGTGACCCCGCTGGCGATGTGCGCGCGGCATGCCGATGCAGGCGTACTTGGCGCTCTGCTGGGGCGCCGCGCGGCGGTAGAAAGCGCCGACATCCGGGGGCAGACGCCGCTGATGTGGGCGGCTGCGGCAGGGCGGCAGGATGGCATTGCGGCGCTGCTGGCCGCCGGGGCCGCGATCAATCGCGCCACGCCGGGTGGCGTCACGCCGCTGTTCTTCGCGCTGAAAAGCGGCAAACCGGAGGCGGTTTCCGCGCTGATCG
>JAIXYF010000031.1 GCA_027490345.1 Novosphingobium sp. | reverse complement strand
CCCCGCCCGATGTGAGGATGGCCAGCGCCATCGGCATCATGATCAGCGCGGTGGAGGTGTTGGAAATGAACATCGAGATCGAGGCGGTGGCGGCCATGACCGCGAGCAGCAGGCGCACCGGACTGGTGCCGGCATGAGCGAGCATGGTGAGCGCGAGGCGGCGGTGCAGGCCGGTGCGCTCGATCGCGAGCGCGAGGAATGCGCCGCCGACAAACAGGAACATGATCGGCGAGTAATAGGCCGCCGCGGTCTTGTTCGCATCCGTCACCCCGGTGAGGGGGAGGACGATGAACGGCAGCATGGCCGTGGCCGAAAGCGGCATCGCCTCGGTCATCCACCACACCGCCATCAACCACACGAGCCCGGCAGTGTGCCACGCGGTGGGCGGCATCCCGGCAGGCGCGGCGATGAGCAGCGTGGCAAGAAGGCCAAGCGGACCGGCGATAAGAGCGACGGCGCGGGCGTTCACGTGTGCGCCCGGCTTGTGCCGAAACGAGGCGAGGTTGAGGCGGTTGACACAGTCCTGAGGAATAATCGCAGTCGATCAATCAAGCTGATTTGATCGCTTCCGCCGATTGGTATCCCGCTCGTGCCCGACTTCACCTTGCGCCCTTTCGTCTTGTTCCGGACACTCGCCCCATACCCAAGGCCATAGGCCAAGAGGGGCGGGGGAGGAAAACAGTTTTGCGGGATGACGCCGCAAAGCCTGACAGGTGCTCTGGCTCCGTGACTAGCCTATAATGGCTGGACAAATGAGGGCCATCTGACATCCTGCCTAAATATAACGTAACGGAGATATTGGCCATGGCTCTGATCAGCGGAACTACAGGTTCAGACAATCTTCTGGGGACGGCGCAAGGCGATACGATCAACGGTATTGGTGGCAACGATTACCTTGAAGGCGGCCTTGGCGGGGATACGCTCAATGGCGGGGCGGGCAGCGATATGCTGTTTTCTTCGGAGAATCTGGTCATTTATCGCGATCCGGAAGAAGGGCCGCTGACGTATCTGTGGGATGCGGACGCGGTGGCCGATACGCTGGACGGCGGCGCTGACGACGATGCCCTGTTTGCCGGGATCAATGATACGGTGCGCGGCGGAGAAGGGGAGGATCTGGTCTGGCTTGACTTTGAAGCTGCTACCAGCGGGGTTGTCGCCGATCTGACCGCAGCCTTTGCCGGCGGCACCAGCACGGTGGGCAGGGCCACGATCAGCGGCATCGAGGCTTATGTCACGATTATCGGATCAGCGCACGGCGATGTGATCACGCTCACCGGTAGTGAACGCAGCTTTATCTTCGAGGACGTCCGATACTGGCAGGAGGGTGTGTTTGCCGGTGACGGGGACGACCGGGTGACAGGCGGCTTTGGCAGGGATCTGATCTATGGCGGCGCAGGGGCTGATCGGCTGATCGGTGAAAGCGGCGACGACTTTCTGGCATCGGGCAGCGATCCGGCAGTGTTCTTTGATATCTTCGCCGATTTCCTGTTGCAGTTTCCCGCGTGGGACGCGGGGACCGAAATTGATCTGCTGGAAGGCGGTGTGGGCGATGACCGCGCTTTCATAGGCCTTGGCGATTCGTACAAGGGCGGCGGCGAGGATCCGTCAATCTATTGGGGCTCGGACGAGATATCGATCTGGCTGGGCGCTGCCACAAGCGGCGTAACGGTTGATCTGCGCGCCGCGTTTGCAGGCGGAGAGAGCCGGGTTGCGGGCGGGGTGATCAGCGGTGTCGCGAATTTTGAGGCGATCCATGGTTCGGACCATGCAGATGTGATCGACGTGAACGGCGGGGCGTTCGTCAAGTCCGGAGACGTGATGGCGGGGCTGTTTGGCAAGGACGGAGCCGACCGCATTGCGGGCAGCGGAGATGGCGACATCGTGTTTGGCGGGAATGGCGCGGATACGCTGATCGGGCGCGCGGGCGATGACTGGCTCTATGCCGGGGCGCCCGATGAATTTTACAGCGACAGCCTTGGCGGGGAGAACCCCTATGGCACGTACTATGTGCTTGACGATAAGCTCGACAGCGATGTCGATGCCTTGTTCGGGGGCGCAGGCGACGATGTGCTGAGTGCGGGCGCGGGCGACAGCGTAGATGGCGGATCGGGGGAAGATACGATCATCCTCAATCTGTCCAGCGTGACAGGCCCGGTGAAGATGGACCTGACCGCTGCCTTTGCCGGGGGAAGCGCCAACATCGACGGCGCCGTGTGGCGGGGGCTGGAGCGATATGGGCAGATTGCTGGGAGCGAATTTGCCGACACGATCATCCTGGGCGATGCGCGGATTGCAGAAACGGCCTATGGCGGCAGCATTATCGCGCTTGGCGGCGGGGACGATGCGCTTTCGGCCGGGCGCGATGCCGACACCGTTTATGGCGGTGACGGAGACGACCGCATTTCGGGCAGAGGCGGCGATGACGCGCTGTACGGCAGCAGCGGCGCTGACACCTTGAATGGCGGTGATGGCTACGACACGCTTGATGGCGGCGATGGCGACGATGTGCTGAGCGGCGGCGCGGGCGACGACCTGCTGGTAGGCGGCGAAGGCAATGACAGCCTGCTCGGCGGCAAGGGCGCTGACTGGGTGGACTATAGCCGCCACTTTGCGGTGCAGGTGGATCTGGCCATCACCGGCCGGCAGGACACAGGCGGGGCCGGGCTCGACCGGCTGAACGATATCGAGAATGTCATCGGTTCGACCCGGGACGACCGCCTGCGGGGCGATGACCGCGCCAACGCGCTGGACGGCAGCGAAGGACGCGACAGCATCAACGGGCGCGGCGGCGACGATGTGCTGACAGGCGGCGCGGGCCGGGATGCCCTGACCGGCGGGACGGGGCGCGATACATTTGTGTTTATGCAGCCGGAGCGTTCATCGTCACTGCGCGACCGGATCACCGATTTCGAAAGCGGGACCGATCACCTTGCGTTGGATCGCGAAGCCTTTTCCGCCTTCGAAGGGGCGAGCGCCGGCGGCATTGCAGCCAATGCTTTCGTGCTGGGCCGCGAGGCTGCGACCACACAACAGTCGCTGATTTATGATCGCACGGCAGGGCTGCTCTATTATGATGCTGATGGCTCGGGCGCGGGCGCGCAAGTGCTGATCGCCGAACTGGGCGCAGGCACGGTGCTGGCGGCGCAGGATATTCTGCTGGTGTGATGAAGGTGGTGTGATGCCATTAGTGTGATGCCATTAGTGTTATGCAGGCATCATGGCCCTTTGCCGGGCGGCCAGACCAAGGGGCGCGGCGCGAGTATGCCGCGCCCCTTGGCTGTGTTGCGCGATCAGGCCATCAGCAGAAAATCGCCTGCGACCAGCGCGGCGTGCGTGGTCTCTCCGATCAAAGCGATCTGGATTGCGGCGAAGACGGTGCCGGTGCCATCGGCGTCATAATAAAGGGCGCCGGTGGTGGTGTTGTAGATCAGCCGGTCGCTGGCATCCTGCGCGGCCGTGGCCGTGGCCGAGGCGAAGAAGGCATCGGCTGAAAGCGCGCTGTTGACCGCGCCGGAAAGGCCGGTGAACACGGCCTTGCTCAGCACGATGCGATCACCCTGAGCACGGGTGAAATCGGTGATCGTGTCAAAAACGGCGCCCCCTTTGCTCGACACCGGGCCATCGAACACGAAGCGGTCTGCCGCGGTGCCACCAGTGAGCCGATCCTGCCCGGCGCCGCCGACAAGCCGGTCTGCGCCTTCATAGCCATTGAGCGTATCGCTGCCCGCGCCGCCGATCAGGATGTTGGCGGCCTTGTTGCCATCAAGGCGATCATTGAAGTTTGAGCCTGTGAGCGAT
>JAIXYF010000494.1 GCA_027490345.1 Novosphingobium sp. | reverse complement strand
CCCGGCGGCAGCCGCCACCAAGATGCCCTGATCCTTCAGGACAACGAACACCCCCGCGCACGCAACCGGCGCGGATTACCTGGCCCCTGCGATCCTATCGGATCGCGGGGGTTTTCTTTTGCGCGGCGGCGGGCGGCCTCGGGCGTAGCGGCCACACACAAGGACACGCAAATCAAGCCCACGCAGGCACAGCGCAGGCGATTTTTTGACGAATTGCAGATGGCCCTCAAACCGGCGTGACAAACGCTGCGGAAGGATTTAGCGATTCGAATGTGAACACCATCGAACTCGTGAAACCCGGCATCGACAGCTTCGAAATGACTGCGACGGCGACGATTGACCTCAAGCAACTGGCGCGCGATCTGCAGGCTTTCCGCGATCCGCAGCCGGCCCGCAGCGGACGGGAGCTGGCGATCACCCTGCTCCCCTTCCTGGGCCTGTTCGCAGCGATCGCCTTGGCCGTGAAGGCAGGCTATTGGCTGGCTCTGGCGGCAACGCCGCTGGCCGGCCTGTTTCTGTTGCGGCTGTTCATCATCCAGCACGATTGCGGCCATGGTTCGTTTCTGCGCAACCGCGCCATCAATGATTGGATCGGGCGGGTGCTGGGCGTATTCACCCTCACCCCTTATGATTGCTGGCGCCAATCCCATGCCCAGCATCATGCAACCACCGGCAATCTCGATGCGCGCGGGTTTGGCGATGTGGATACGCTCACGGTGCGCGAATACCGGCAGCGCTCAGCGCTGGGGCGGCTGTCCTACCGGCTCTATCGCCATCCGCTGGTGCTGCTGGGCCTTGGCCCGGCCTATCTGTTTCTGGTGCGCCACCGGCTGCCGATCGGCCAGATGAAGGACGGGTGGCGCTATTGGATCAGCGCCATGGCCACCAATCTGGCGACGGGGCTGCTGCTGGCCGCCCTGCTCTATCTGTTCGGTTTCACCGTAACGGCGCTGGTGTTCCTGCCTGTGCTGCTCAGTGCCGCCTCGATCGGGGTCTGGCTGTTTTATGTGCAGCACCAGTTTGCCGATGCGCACTGGGCGCGCAAGGCCGATTGGAGGTTTCACGAAGCGGCGCTCCACGGCAGTTCGCACCTTGAGCTGCCGCGCATTCTGGGCTGGTTCACAGGCTATATCGTCATCCACCATGTTCATCATCTGGTGAGCCGGATCCCGTTCTATCGCCTGCCCGAAGTGCTCGAGCAGCACCCGGCCTTGCGCGACATGAACCGCTTCACCGCGTTGCAGGCCTGCTCCACCTTGCGCCTCACCTTGTGGGATGAAACCCGGCGAACCATGGTGTCGTTCCGCGAGGCGGCCAGAACGACGTCCTAACGCCCCCTGCCCCGCCGGATCAGATCGGCCAGATGGACCGGGAACGAGGCGGCCAGCGCCAATGCGATCCAGGGCCAGGGCGCACCGACAAGCGCGGCGCGCAGCGCCAGCATCATGCAGGCACCGGGCAGAAGCAGCAGCGCGACATCGATGGCGCTGCGGCCTGCGCGCAGCAACAGCAACGCCTCTGCCGCAAGCACCACAAGGACGAGATCGGCCGCGTGGCCGCTGGCAAAGAAGGCGCTCAAATCGGGCATTCGCGCCTCAGAACGGCCCGTTGAGCTGGATCACCTGCCAGTTCAGCGCCCCGGCAATGGTGACCCAGGCCAGATAGGGCAGGAGCAGCAAGGCCGCGCTGCGCGAAAAACGCCCGCAGGCCAGGATCAGCACGACGATCGAAAGCCACAGCACGCCCAGCTCGGCCATCGCCCAATCCGGGCGGCGCAGCTGGAAGAACAGCACCGTCCAGCTGACATTGAGCGCGCCGTTGATCGCGAACAGGCCAATCAGCGTATCGGCAGAGCGGCTATCAGGTGCGGCGCGCCATGCGTTGACACCGGAGGCGGCGATCAGCGCGAACACCACGGTCCAGATCATGCCGAAGGCCGGCGGCGGCGGGTTCCAGCTGGGCAAGCGCAGGCTTTCGTACCACCCGGTCGTGTCGGTCATCGTGCCGCCAACCCCGGCGACAACGATGGCCGCAATCGCAGCAATGGCAATCGGCAGCCCCCAGGGGCGGTCCCTGAGCGGGTTGTTCAACGGTGTGCTGCCCTCAAACCAAGGAGATGCGCCGTATCCTTGAAGAAGATGCGCAAGTGCGCCATCGGATCGGCGCGGACCAGCTTCTTGTTCATATAGGCCTGCCAGGTGAGGCGCTGCACATCGGGATCGGCGCACATCGCCACAAAGCGTTCGCGGCGCTTATCGCTGGAATACCAGAAATACTGCATGATCCCCAGAATCCAGAACACACGGCCATGCTCCTTGAGGAACGTGCGGCGCGCCGCCTTCAGCGCAGCGGGCTTGCCAGTGAGCAGGAACTGATGCGCCGAATTGGCGACATGGCGCCCGCAGGTCATCGCATAATAGATGCCTTCACCCGAAGCGGGCGCAACCACGCCGGCCGCATCGCCCGAGACGATCACATCGCGGCCATTGTCCCACCGCTTAAGGGGCTTCAGGGGAATGGGCGCGCCTTCGCTGCGCACGGTTTCGCAACCCTCAAGCCCCATTTCGCGGCGCATCGTGGCGACCGAGCCGCGCAGCGAGAAGCCCTTGTTAGCGCTGCCGACCCCGATGCTGGCAGTTTCGCCATGCGGGAACACGCAGCCGTAGAAATCGGGCGAGACGCTGCCCTGATAGATCACATCGCAGCGCGAGCCATCGAAGCCTTGCGGCGTGGACGCGGGGGACTTGATGATCTCGTGATAAGCAAACACGCATTTCACGTTCTCGCCATCCGGCAGGCTATCGCGCGCCACGCCCGAACGCGCGCCATCAGCGCCCACGATCAACCGCGCGCGCACGCGCTGCTCCGGCCCGCCGCGGCTTTCGCGGTAGACCACGACCGCGCCCTCAGCCCCGTCGCGCTCAATCCGTTCGAACGTGCCGGTGCGGCGCTCTGCCCCCACTTGCGCGGCGCGGCTGCGCAGCCATTCATCGAACACATCGCGATCGACCATGCCGACATAGCCGATCTCGCCCACCGGCATATCAACCGCGCGGTCTGACGGGGCGACCATGCGCGCGCTGCGGGCACGGGCGACCAGCAGGCTTTCTGGAATGGCGAATTCGTCCATCAGGCGCGGGGGGACGGCGCCGCCGCACGGCTTGATCCGGCCTGCCCGATCAAGCAGGAGCACCCTGTGGCCGAGGCGCGCCAGATCCGCTGCTGCTGTTGCACCGGAAGGCCCGCCGCCGACCACGACGACATCAAAATCAAGTCCGCTCATGCTTCCGCCTCCCGCAAATGCAGCGCCGGGCCATGCCCGGCAATGCGTGTCGCCATCACTGCTGCGGCCATGAACAGCACGGCCTCCAGCATGAAAATTGTCTGAAATGCGCGGCCATCGCTCTGCGCATGGCGCGCCAGATCGACGCCGATGGCCCCGGTGAGGCCGCCAAGGCCAAACGCAATGGCTTGCGCTGCGCCCCACACGCCCATGCGCACGCCGGTATCGGCGCGTGGCTGTGCGTGGCTGCCGCTTCCGGCAAGGCTCATCATCGCGCCAATGGCAGAAACCGCGAACACGCCGTTGGCAAAGCCGAGCACGGCGATATTGGCGGCCAGTGGCCAGCCCGGCCCCACTCCGGCGCCCACGGCAAGACCCGCCAGCGCCAGCGCGGAACCGGTGCAGCCTGCCGCAATCCAGCCCCTGAGCTCACCGGCAGCGCGGCCTGCAAAGGCGCTTCCGCCGATGCCAGCCGCAATCATGCCCAGCAGCACGCCGCTGTGCTGGGTTGCCGAAAGCGAGGTGGACTGGGCGGGCGTCATGCCGAAAACGAGCCCGGCGAAGGGTTCGAGGATGAGATCCTGCATCGAATAGGCCAGCATCGAAAGGAACACGAACCCGGTGAAACGGCGCGCGGCACCATCAGCCAGAACGCTGCGCAAGGCATCACCGAGGCTGGACGGTGCGGCGGCCTTATGCACCGGCGCGACGGCAGGCACGGCCCGCTCCAGCCGGAACGTGGCAACCAATGTGAGCGCCAGTGCAGCCAGCGCGATCCCGCCCGAAACCTGCACGAGGCGGCCCCACGAGAACGGTTCGAGCAGCGCGCCCGCCGTGCCCGCCGCCAGCACGATGCCCATGACCATCATGATCCACGTGACAGCTGCCGCCGCTGCGCGGCGCCGTGGCGCGACCCCGGCGGCCAGCAGAGCCAACAGCGATGTGCCCGCCGCGCCCACGCCCGCACCGATCAGCATGAAACCGAGGATCAGGACAGCATTGGCGTGAAGCGGCGCCAAGGGCAGCGCGCAGACCGCCAGCATCGCGCCCAGCCCCAGCACGGCAACGCCGCCGATGATCCAGGGGGT
>JAIXYF010000165.1 GCA_027490345.1 Novosphingobium sp. | reverse complement strand
CGGCACGCAGAACTGCCGCACCCAGTCGCAGCGGCCGTCTTCGATAAATTCGTCGATCAGTTCATAGGCCAGCGTTTCCACCAGCGGATCGATTTCCTTGATCCGGCTGGGCTTGAACGCCTCGTTGAACATGGCGCGCATCTGCTTGTGGTTCGGATCGTCCCGCCCGCTCAGTGTCGGCTCGGGCAGCCAGCCGCGCTCTTGGAAGCGCGCGACGACCTTCTGCTGCCGATCGGCATTGGTGGACATCATCTTAAGCCCAGCCGCTTTGGGACTGCTGGGAAACGTCTCGGGATCGAGCAGCACGCGCCGCACGTCTTCATAACGTGTCACCACATACATGTTGGTGCCCGGCTGGCGATAAGCCGGGGCCTGATCCCGCAGCGTGCGATAGGCGTCATAAGGGCACTGCTGGACCGCAGGGTCGAACAGGTTGATGCCGAGATCTTCGCCCAAGTCCGCGGTGGCATCGCTCATCGCACGATCACCCGTTCCTCACCCCAAGGCGCGACCACACCTTCCTGCCGGAACGCATCGGGCAATTCCTCCACCATATGCAGCGTCGCCGCCAGCCGCCCGAAGCCCACGAAAAACGCGCAGGTCATGCCCAGCTCGACGATCTCGGACTCGCTGAAATGCTCGCGCAGCCCGGCATACATCGCCTCGTCGATGCGCAAATGGTCGGTCGCGAAAGCCTCGCCAAAGCGGATCGCGGCCTTTTCGGCAGGCGTCAGGTTCTCGGCCTCCTGCGGGCGTTCCAGCGAGCAGACCAGATCCTCGGTCACGCCGTCTTCCAGCGCATCGGTATAGCGGATCGCCATGCAGCTGCGGCACTGGTTGAAGAAGGCCACGCGCAGCCGCACCAGTTCCACCAGCTTTTCCGGCAGCTGGCGATGCACTTTGAGCGCGCCGGCAAACTGCATCATCCCCAGCACCTGATCGGGGCAGTGGGCGAGGAAGCGGATCATTCCCTGTTCGATCTCGGTGCGGTCTTCCGGCTTCAGCGCGGCGCGCAGGCGGGGATCCCAGTCTTCAGGGGCAATCTTGGCGACGCGAGTCATGGCGCGGTCTCCTGTGAGCGCTGCGGGAAGTGATCATGGCAAAAGTGATCGTGGCAGACCGGGCATTGGTCATGCACCATCCCCCCTACAACAACTGGCGATTTCGATAGAGCCGGGGGAGAGAGGCCATGCGCCACGCCAATCACGACCTGAGCCCGATGGGCTGCCCGCACGCGCTGGCGGACGTCGATCTGTTCAGCCCCGGTGCGGCCGAGCATTGGTATGAGGCCTATGCCATCCTTCATGCCGAGGCCCCGGTGCTGCGCCTGCCCGGAGAAGGGCTGACGGCGGACCGCGACGCCTTCATCCTCTCCAAATACGAAGATATCGCGCGCGTGGTGCGCGATTGGGAGCGCTTTCCGCCCACGCTTTCGCTGCTGCTCGAAGCGCGCAAGGCCGATCCCGCCTCGGTCCGCGCGATGCCCGATATCGACGCGATGGTGAAATCCATCGCATCGTTGCGCCCCAATCCGCAGCTGTGGCGGGCGCACCGCCAGCAATTGACCGACCCGTGGGTCGGCCCCGGCGCGAAGCGGCACGAGGCGATAATCACCGGCCATGTCGATGCGCTGATCGACGGGTGGATCGGCAAAGATCATGGGGGCGAGCAGTTCGATTTCGTCGCCGATTTCGCGCGCCCCCTGCCCCAGCGCACGATGGCAGACGTGCTCGGCTTCCCGCTGGAGGACGTGAAAGACCTCGAAATCTGGGGCAACGCGCAAGTCATGTCCTATGTCCACGGCTGCGGACACAACAACATAATGACCGCCGAGCAGACCGCCGAGAAGTTCCGCCTTCTCGCCGGATTTTCCGATTATGTGCGGGGCCACGTTCGCCGCCGCCGCGCCAATCCGGGGGAGGACATGATCAGCTTCCTCACGCAGGTCCATTACGAGGCGCTAGGCCGCAAGCTGACCGACGACGAGATCGACGGGATCGTCTACGCCATGGTCATCGGCGGGCTGGAGACGACGCAATATGCGCTGGTGGAGCAAGCCCAGCTCCTGATCGAGCGGCCCGGCCTGTTTGCGAAACTGAAAGCAGACCGCGCGCTGATCCGTCCGTTCACGGAAGAAGGGATGCGCTTGCGCTCCCCCACGCAGGGCCTCTCCACCCGCATCACCGCGCAGGATGAGATATTCCAAGGCATCCATGTCCCCGCCGGTTCCACGCTCCATCTGCGCTGGGGCGCTGCCAATATCGATCCGGACGAATTTGACGACCCGCTGGAATTGAAGCTCGACCGCGCCGCCGTAACCCGCCACCTCGCGTTTTCGGCTGGCCCGCGCGTCTGCCCCGGCACCGGCCTCTCGCGCCTTGAGCAAACCATCGCCTGGAACCGCCTGTGCGATCGGCTCGCCGCGCTCGACTATGCCCCCGGCAACACCTTCCTCCACCAGCCGGGCATCATGCTCGGCACGCTCGCCCTCCACTGCACCTTTGTACCTGTTCTTGGCCGGGAGACCACCGCATGACCACTCTGCTCGCGCATATCCGCATCAAGCCCGGCTCCGAGGCCCAATGGGAGGGGATCATGGCCGACATGATCCACCAGACGTGGAGCACCGAAACCGGCGTGAAGCGCTATGAATATTGGAAGGGCGAGGCGCCGAACCTCTATTATTGTCTGCTCTCGTTTGACGACAAAGAGGCCTTCTATCGCCACCAGATGTCGCCTCACCACGAAGGCCATGATTTTGCAGCTGTGCTTGAAGACATCCGCCTCGAATACGTCGATCCGGTGAAAGGTGCAGGTGGCGGTCTTGCCCCCACAGCAGACACGCCGCTCCCCGATGACGCAGACGCCGACCTGAAAACCGCGCAGGAACGCTTCCCCCTGACCATCCCCGCCTGGTGGGCCGCCCGCGCATGAGCGCCGCGACCTGCCTCGACGACCTGCTGGCCAAGGATGCGATCATCGACATCCTCGCCCGCTATTCGCGCACGCTCGATTGGCTGGACGAGGCCGGGCAGGCCAGCTGCTTCTGGCCGGACGCCGCCATCGATTACGGGTTCTTCAAAGGCATCGCCGCCGATTTCGTGCCTGTTGTCTTGGCCATCGAAAGTCAGATCGCCCGGCGCTGGCACATGACCAGCCCGCCCGCGATCCGCCTGATCAATGAAGCGCACGCGGAAGTGGAGACCTACGGCCTCACCGCCGGCGCGCGCCGCAGCGACGAGGGCACGTATGCCGGAACGCTGTATGGCGGACGCTATCTCGATGCCTTCGAGAAGCGCGGCAGCGAATGGCGCATTGCCCGGCGCGATTATGTGCTCGATTGGTCGCACCCGATCCCGGACCAGCCGGTGTTCGATCCGGACGCCGCCTTCCCCCTGCCGATTTTGGAAGTGCTGCAAGGCGGGCACGCAAAGTACCGTGCAATCTAGCCAGTCTTGATCCGCATCAATGTTCGCCCACCCGGCACGCGGCATAACCCCTTCACACCCAAGCGAAGTGAAGGGACCAAGCCATGTTCAAGACCAACCTCGGCGATGCCGACCGCGTGATCCGTCTGGCGCTCGCCGCCATGATTATCGTGTTCAGCCTGATCGCTGGGTATCCCATGCTCGCGCTGGTCGCCATCGTGCCAATCGTCACCG
Organism: Novosphingobium sp.; assembly: GCA_027490345.1. Taxonomy (GTDB): domain Bacteria; phylum Pseudomonadota; class Alphaproteobacteria; order Sphingomonadales; family Sphingomonadaceae; genus Novosphingobium. Next base: position 1,404 of record JAIXYF010000165.1, on the reverse strand, counting down.
CTTTTGTGGGCGTCTGCCCGCTCTACAGCCTGGTCGGCCTGCACACTTGATCGCGCCGCACTTGCTCCGGGCGCTGGCAAACGGCATAGCGCCCGGACCATGCACGATATCCGCCTGATCCGCGAGAACCCGCAAGGGTTCGACACCGCCCTCGCCCGCCGCGGCGTCGCCCCGCAGTCCGAGGCGATCCTTGGCGTAGATACCGCGCGGCGCGATGTCGCCACCCGGATGCAGGAAGCGCAGGCCCGCCGTAACGAGGCATCGAAGGCCATCGGTGCCGCCATGGGCAAGGGCGACAAGGACACGGCGGAAGCGCTGAAAGCCGAAGTCGCCGAGCTGAAAACCACCCTCCCCGCGCTGGAAGAGGACGAGCGCCGCCTCACCGCCGAGCTTAACGCGGCGCTGGCTGCCCACCCTAACCTGCCCGCCGATGATGTGCCGCAGGGTGAGGACGAGGCTGGCAACGTCGAAGTCAGCCGCTGGGGCACGCCGCGCAGCTTCGATTTCCAGCCTATCGAACACGCCGATCTCGGCCCCCCGCTCGGCCTCGATTTCGAGACGGGCGCGCTGATCGCAGGCGCGCGCTTCACCTTCCTGCGCGGGGCGATGGCCCGCCTCCATCGCGCGCTGGCGCAGTTCATGCTCGATCGGCAGACCGGCGAAAACGGCTACACCGAATGCATGCCCCCGCTACTGGTGAAAGACGAGGCGGTGTTCGGCACTGGCCAGCTCCCCAAGTTCGCGGAAGACCTGTTCAAGACCACCGACGGCCGCTGGCTCATCCCCACCGCCGAAGTCAGCCTTACGAACGCGGTGCAGGGCCAGATCCTGCCCGATAGCGCGCTGCCCCTGCGCATGACCGCGCTAACCCCCTGCTTCCGCTCCGAAGCGGGCGCGGCGGGGCGCGATACGCGCGGGTTCATCCGCCAGCACCAGTTCGAAAAGGTCGAGCTTGTCTCGATCACCCGGCCCGAGGATTCGGACGCCGAGCATGAGCGGATGACCGAAGCGGCAGAATCGATCCTGCAGGCGCTGGATCTCCCCTATCGCAAGATGCTGCTCTGTTCGGGCGACATGGGCTTCACGGCGAGGCGGACGTATGATCTCGAAGTCTGGCTCCCCGGCCAGAACGCCTACCGCGAGATCTCGTCCTGCTCCACTTGCGGCGATTTCCAGGCCCGGCGCATGAACGCGCGGTATCGGCCGGAAGGCCCAGATGGCAAGAAAGCAGGCACGGAATTCGTCCACACGCTCAACGGCTCCGGCCTTGCCGTGGGCCGCACGCTCGTCGCCGTGCTGGAAAACTACCAGCAGGGCGATGGCACGGTGGAGGTTCCCGAAGTGCTCAAGCCCTACATGGGCGGTATCGCGCGCCTGACCCCGCTCGGCTGATGCGTCTGCGGT
>JAIXYF010000315.1 GCA_027490345.1 Novosphingobium sp. | reverse complement strand
GCGACGAACATGCGGGTCACGTACACGGCGGTCCACATCGAGGTGACAATGCCGATCATCAGCACGACGGCAAAGCCGCGCACCGGGCCGGAACCGAATGTGGCCATGGAAACCGCCGCGATGACATTGGTGATATTGGCATCGAAGATCGCGCGGCTGGCTTCCTTGTAGCCCATCTCCACTGCCTGGAACACGCGCCGCCCGCGGTGCCGCTCTTCGCGGATGCGCTCGTTGATCAGCACGTTGGCGTCCACCGCCGCGCCGATGGTCAGCACGAAACCGGCAATGCCCGGCAGAGTCAGCGTCGTGCCGATCAGCGCCATCACGCCCAGGATCATCAGTACATTGAGCACCAGCGCGATGCAGGCATAGACCCCGAAACGGCCATACGTCACGAGGATGAACGTCATCAGCGCCAGTGTGCCGATGGCCATCGCAATCATGCCCTTGCGGATCGAATCCGCGCCAAGATCAGGCCCGACGGTGCGTTCTTCCACCACCTTCAGATCGACCGGCAGCGCGCCTGAACGCAGCGAGATTGCCAGATTGCTGGCGGCCTGCGTGGTGAAATTGCCCGAAATCACCGCGCTGCCGCCCAGGATCGGCTCGTTGATATTGGGCGCGGACAGCACTTTGCCGTCCAGAATGATGGCAAAAGGCTTGTTGACGTTCTGCGTGGTCAGCTTGGCAAAGCGCGCGCCGCCTTCAGTGGTGAAGGTGATCGCCACTTGCGGCTCGTTGGTCTGCTGGTTGTTCGTCACTTGCGCGTTGGTCAGCTGATCGCCGCGAATGCCGCCCAGCCGCTTGACCGCGATGGAACCGGCAGGTCCGCCATCCTTGCCCGGCGCATAAGCCACAATCTCGCTGCCCGGAGGTGCCACGCCGCGCTGGATATCGCTCTGCAGCGCGGTCGTATCGACCAGCTTGAACTCCAGCTTCGCGGTCTGGCCCAGCAGGTTCTTCAGCGCCTGCGGATCTTGCAAGCCCGGCACCTGCACCACGATGCGGTTGGGGCCGGAACGGATGATCGTCGGCTCACGCGTGCCCAGCGCGTCGATGCGCTTACGCACCACTTCGACCGCGGTTTCCATCGCCTGCACCACGGCCTGATCGATGCCCTCGGGCGTCGGCTTCAGCACGAAGCGGTTGCCGTCGATCACGTTGATCGTCCAGTCGCGCGCGCCGGTCAGCCCCGCGCCATTGGTCAGCGGCAGGATCGCCTCACGCACCGCATCGACCTTGCTTGGGTCTTCCACGAGGAATGTCAGCGCGCCGTCGCGGTTCGAAATGTCGCTGATGCGGATATCGCCGCCCGCCTGCTTGAGCTTGCCGCGCACGGATTCGTCCATGCCTTCGATGCGCTGCTGGCGCACTTGTGCGGGATCGGCCTCCAGCAGGATATGGCTGCCCCCCGCCAGATCGAGGCCCAGATTGACCTTGGGCGCATAGAGCCCGGCAGGCAGCGCAATACCCATGACCGTGGTGAGCGACGGGACGGCTGCAAGCACAGCCAGCAGCGTGATCGCCCAGAGCCAGATCGCCTTCCAGCGCGGAAATTCAAGCATTGCGTGCAGTCTTCCTGAAGGAGCCCCAGTGCAATCAGATGGTGATTGCGCCCCGCAGCATCAATTGTCGCCAAATCACGTGTTCGGCGTTCGGCGTTCAATCGTTGGCGGGGGCCGACCCTGCTGGCGGCATGACATCGCCGATCGTTGCCCGCACCGCGCGCACGCGCACATTGGTGCCCAGTTCCAGATCCACAATGTGATCGTCAACCTTGATCACCTTGCCGATCAGGCCCCCTGCTGTCACCACCTGATCGCCCTTCTTGAGCCCGGCAATCTTGGCCTGCTGGTCCTTCTGGCGGCGCATCTGCGGGCGCAGGATCAGGAAATAGAAAATCGCCGCCATGGCGATGAGCGGCAGAAACTGCAGATAGGCAGGCGGTTCACCCGCAGCAGCCGGAGCAGCGGCGGCAAGCATGTTGAGAAGGGCAGGACCGTTCATGGCAGATCGGAAACTTTCGCATGGGGCTTCTGGCACGCAGGGCACGGGGACACGGCAAGCCGCAATCCCGCACCGGCCAGTTTCGGCAGGCGCGCTAGCAGTTTGACATGGCTTAGGCAACTTTGCGCGGGCGTTCTGCGCACGGCTTTCGTGCAGGCGCTGCAATCTGCGATCAAGAAGCCTTGCGCTCCCGCAAAGCCCTGCCTATAGGCCTCCTTTCCGGTCGGGACGTAGCGCAGCCTGGTAGCGCATCACACTGGGGGTGTGGGGGTCGGAGGTTCGAATCCTCTCGTCCCGACCAATTATTTTAAATACTTAGCACCTCATCCTCAGTTTTTAGTCGAGGAAAAAATCGCCTCCCCTGGTGCGCTGATGGTGCAAACCTCAGAAACAAGGCGAAACGCTTTGCGCCGCATTGCAACAAGGGGCTCATTCCAGACTCGGCGCGCGGGTCCTTGGCCTTCGTTTTTTTGACCCGCTGAAGGGCCCATCAACGACTGGCGAACAGCCCAAAACTGCTGCTACCGAGAAGTGCTTTTGGCGTCTTGAGATTTGCCGAAATCGAAGCCGCAGGAGGCGCATCGGCGCCGGCTTGCAAAAGCCTGGCATTCCGATCTTGCAAATGCGCCAAAAGCGATTTCAGGCTTAGCAGCCACAGCCATCGCCAAGGGCTTATCTGCAAAGTTAGAGGCGCCGTGATCGACTGCCACTAGTCAGCGGTAGTGGTATCTGCCGCCGAGACTGACCGGTTTCTTGGCAACGCCGCCCTCCCATTGCCGCCGCGCCTGTTCAGTTCGACCTGCACCGAGTCAAAGTCCTTGAACAGTGATATGCAATTGGCGGCTGGAAAATCCGACGGCAACACGGCCCGCACGAGTGCGCGCTGCAGAGCCTGTCCGGGTTCGGTCAGGGGCGTATTGAAGTCTTGAATGGGGGCAGGTTTTTGGATCGGAAGAGCTTCGGTTCAGACCAATCGCGCGACACTGTCTGCCGACATGCTGCGTTGCCCCGCTTCCTCCAAACTTTGCCGACTGACGACTGTGCATTTCATCGGACTAAGCGCTTTGCCTATCAGCAGAAGTGTTGGCCCATCGCCGAGCGCTGTGCTGGCCACCAGTGGCAGCAGATCGAGCCGCGAATGGAACTGGCGTTCCTCTGGCAGGCTTGCGGATTCGACCAGGGCCACGGGCGTTTCCGGTGTCAAGCCAGCGGCGATGAGATTGCGGGACACAGCAGGTGCCGCTGCCTTGCCCATATAGACGGCGAGGGTTGCATCGGGATCGGCAAGTGCGGCCCAATCAAGATCGAGCACCTCACCCGCGCGGACATGTGCCGTCACGAACGTCAATTTGCGCGCAAGGCCGCGCAACGTGAGCGAGGCCCCAAGGCTGGCCGCAGCTGCGCTCGCCGCCGTCACACCCGGGCAGATCCGCACTGGCACGCCTGCTGTGTAGCAGGCTTGCAGTTCCTCAGTCGCGCGGCCGAAAATCGCTGGATCGCCGCCCTTCAGGCGAACCACTCGTTCGCCCGCTAGTGCCGCTTGCACGATCAGCTGATCGATCGTGCGCTGATCCTTTGAATGCCGCCCCGACCTTTTGCCGACATGCACCAGCCGCGCCCGGGATGCTGCCATTTCCAGCACGCCCGGCCCCACCAGCGCATCGTGAAAGACCACGCTGGCAGAGCGAATCAGCCGTTCGGCCTTGCGCGTGAGCAATTCGGGATCGCCCGGCCCCGCGCCGACCAGCCACACCATGCCTGCCGTAAAGTCGCTCATTCCGCTGCCTCCGCCAATGTTTCGTGCCATTCGCGCAGCATCCGGGCGATGGCCGGGCGGCACGATCCGCAATTGGTGCCGGCTGTGCAGGCGAGGCCCACTTCGGCCACGCTGGATGC
>JAIXYF010000449.1 GCA_027490345.1 Novosphingobium sp. | reverse complement strand
GCTCGGGCAAGCGGCCGCTCTAGCGCGCGTCGGTCAGCAGGCGCAGCCCTTCGGCCAGAAATCGCACCTCGCGCTTGCGATGCTTCTTTTCGCGCAGGGCCCGCACGGCCTTGATGGTCGGGTTGGAATACCCGGTGATCTGGCGGCGGCTCATCGAAGGCTCTCAGTCTTCGCCACAGCCGTCCTTGACGAGCCCGGCGACCTTCATCAGCACCGCGTCCGCATCAGGGCCGGTGACCACGATCTCGACCGTATCGCCCTTCGCCGCACCCAGCATCATCAGCCCCAGGATCGAGCCGCCCTGCGCTTCGGTGCCGTCCTTGATCACGCGCACGTCGAGGCCATCCGGCAGCTTGGCCACGGCATTGACGAACTTGGCGCTGGCGCGGGCATGCAGGCCGCGCTGGTTGACAATGAGCACCGTCTCGCGCGCCGTGGTTGCGGAAGAAGCGGCGGCCCCGTCGGCGCTCGGATCGGTCATGCTCAGGCGTCCTGCCCCAGAAATTCGGATGCAATGGTGATATAGTTGCGTCCGGCATCGCGCGCAGCCGCCGTCGCCTCGCGCACGCCCATGGCATTGCGCGCCTTGGCCAGGCGGATCAGCATCGGCAGATTGATCCCGGCGATCACTTCCACCCGCCCCGCTTCCATCAGCGAGATCGCGAGGTTCGACGGGGTGCCGCCAAACAGATCGGTGAGCACGATCACGCCTGCGCCTGTATCAACCCGGCGGATCGCATCGGCGATTTCCTTGCGGCGGCGCTCCATATCATCGTTCGGGCCGATGCAGACCGCAACGATGTCCGGCTGGCGGCCGACAACGTGCTCCATCGCGTGGATGAATTCATCGGCAAGTGCGCCATGCGTGACGAGGATGAGACCGATCATGGGGGAGTATGGCTCCGAAGGGCAAGGCGGCGAGGTGCCGCAATCAGGCAAGGCAATCAGTCAGGGCAATCAGTCAGGGTAATTCCGGCAACGGCTGACGCCATGTCCAGCGCATTGCCGGATCGGCCTCACCAACTTCCAGTACATGCCCGACCCCCCGATGCCTGCGCCTCCCCCTGGCCGGGGCGCAGATGCCTGTTATTCTCATGTCTGCGCGCCTTCGACCAAATCGGCAGCGCGCGACCCAAGGTTGCGATGCAACAATGTGGGAGAAAATCCCGCCTCGCGCAAGGCGGAAGCGATCCTCTCCGCCATGAAAACCGAACGATGCCGCCCGCCGGTGCAACCAAAGGCAATGTTCACATAGGCCTTGCCCTGCGCCTCAAAGCGCGGCAGCAGCAGCAGCAAGAGATCGCGGATCCGGGGAAAAGCTTCCGAAAATGCGGGATCGCGGCTGATGTAATCCCCCACCATGGCATCGAGGCCGGACATCGGGCGCAGCTCATCATCCCAGTGCGGATTGGCCAGAAAGCGCATGTCGAACACCAGATCGGCCAGCGGCGGGGTGCCGCGCGCGAAGCCGAAACTGCTGATCGTGACCGTGGTGCGCTGCGGCATATCGCTGGTGAAGGCACCGCGAATCGCCTGCTGGAGATCGTTGATGGAAAAATCGGTGGTGGAAATCACCACATCGGCCCAGCGCCGCAGCGGTTCGAGTAGTTCGCGTTCGGCGGCAATGCCGGTGGCCGCAAGCTTGTCCTCGCTCATCGGGTGGCGGCGGCGGGTTTCGTTGTAGCGGCGCTCAAGCTCGGCCCCGCCGCAATCGAGGAACAGCGTGGTCACCGAAAGATCGCTCCGCCCGGCGAGGCGTTTCACCCGCTCGATCGTCGTACCGGGATCGAAGCCACGCGTGCGGGTATCAAAACCGATGGCCAGCGGCGATCCCGCATCGAGCTGCGCCGAGCCGGGTTCGGTTTCCAGCAACCGATCAAGCAGGCGGATCGGGAAGTTGTCGATCGCTTCCCAGCCCATGTCTTCCAGAGTGCGCATCACGGTCGTCTTGCCCGCGCCAAGCACGCCCGTGACGAGCAAGATGCGCTGCGGCTGGCGGTCCGGTTCCGATTCGACGGGCATCCGCGTTGTTTGCGCCGAACCCGCTGCGAAGAAAAGACCGCAAGAGGGCAAGCCGGGCGGGAAATCGTCGCCGCCCCGTTTCGCGGCGGGACAGGCTGATAGCATTGCGCCCTGCAGCAGCCCCGAAATCAGGACGGGCTCAATCCATACGTGCGCAGCGCCAGCTCCGCGCGCAAGGCCAGCACCGGGCTATCGGGCCAGAGCCGCACCAGCGGTAGCGCGGTGCCGTGGCGGATCACGGTGTCTGCGGTATCGATGAAACGAGGGGCTGAATGATCCAGCACGATCACCAGCGCTACGGGCACAGCCGCCAGCACCGGCATAGCCACCAGCCCCAGCCCCCGCACTTCGAGCAACCCGGCTGTGGCCGGCACCGGGCTGGCCGACAGCTGCGAGCCTGCTTGCTGAAGCAGCACGCCATCATCGCCGATCAGCACCGCGCCGCGATCGATCAGGGCCAGGGCGAGGCTGGACTTGCCCGCACCCGGCACGCCTTCGATCAGCACGGCTCGGCCATCGATAGCGACGCCGGTGGCCTGGTGCTTGATCGGTAGCGTCACTCCTCCTCCTCCCCGGCCATCGGCAATTCGAGCACGAGCTGCGCGCCGCGTTCGCCGCCAGGCCGATCAGTGATCGCCAGCGCGCCCTCGTGCGCCTCGGCAATCGTGCGCGCAATGGCAAGGCCAAGGCCGCTATGCGCGCCGAAGGCTTCGGAAGGCGGGCGGATCGAATGGAAGCGCTCGAACACCTTTTCGCGCTCGGCAGGAGGGATGCCTGGCCCATCGTCGGTCACGGCAAGGTAGACGCGGCCTTCGCTGCTCCACACCACGACTTCAACCGTGCCGCCGAACGGAGAGAACGAGACCGCATTGTCCAGCAGGTTTTCAAGCACGCGCTCCAGTTGCAGCGCATCGCCGCGCACCAGCGCCGCGCCGCCGCCGCGCACCATGCGGATCGGGCAGGTTTCGCGATCGGGCCGGGCGCCGCGCGCGCCGACGACATCAGCGGCCAGTTGCGCCAGATCAAGCGGGGCGAAGGTGGCCCGGCTCAATTGCGCATCGATGCGGCTGGCATCGGCGATCTCGGTAATCAAGCGGTCGATCCGCTGGACATCGTGCGCGGCGATGGCCGCCAGCTGCTGGCGCAGCGCCGGATCATCGACCTTCTCCATCGTTTCCAAGGCGCTGGACAGCGAGGCCAGCGGATTCTTGAGTTCGTGCGCCACATCGGCCGCGAAGCTTTCCACCGCATCGATGCGCTGGCGCAGCGCGGTGGTCATATCCGAAAAGGCGCGGGCCAAGAGGCCGATCTCGTCACCGCGTTCGGGCAGGCGCGGCACGACCACGGCCCGATCCCGCCCCAGCCGCACGCGGATGGCGGCGCGCACCAGCGCGCGCAGCGGCTGGACAATGGTGCGCGCCAGAAACAGCGAAAGCTGGATCGAAAGGATGAAGGCGACGCCGATGATGATCCCCAGCGATTGGCGGGCATCGCGCACCGATTGCGTGACATCGGTGGCATTGCGCAGCGCCAGCAGCATGTCTCCGCCAGAGCCGACCGGGGTGGCAGCCGTGATGACCGGCGTGCGATCCGGCGCATAGCGCAGATAGACCTGCGTGGCCTGCGCCGCGCGGGCGCGGGCGATTTCGGGCCAATTGGCCGCGCCGGGGGCCGGCGGTTCGCGGTAGCGCTCAATGGCGGGCGCGCCGACGATGAAATCGACCCCGCGGTCCAGCAGGCGCGCGGCGCTAGTATACCATGCCTCCGTATCGGGATCAGCGAAGGTGAAGGGCGGCGGGGCAAGGCGGAAGCTGTCGGCAATCAGGCCGCCCTTCGCGTTATAGAGCGTGAGACGCAGTTTTTGCGCGGTGCCGATTTCAGCGAGCACGGCGCGGGCCTTGGCAGGGCGCGCCTCGGTCAGCGCGATGGCGGCAATTTCCGCTTCGGCGCGGGCCAGCTTGAAACGTTCAGCCAGCAGCTGCTTGCGGTAGCTGTCGAGATAGAAGAACGACCCGGCCAGCAGCGCCAGCGCGATGCCATTGACAGCCAGAATACGCGCGGTGAGGGAAACCCCGCGCACCCGCCACGAGCGGCGGCGCAGGTTCGCCCGCGCCGGATCGGGCTTAGCCAAAGTAGGCTGGGCCAGAGTAGGCTGGGCCAAAGCAGGCTGGGCCGAAGTGGGCCGGTTCGCACCGGTTGGGGGCTCAGGCTTCAGAGAAGCTGTATCCGGCGCCATAAAGCGTCTCTATGGCAGCGAATTCGGCGTCTGCCGCGCGGAACTTGCGG
>JAIXYF010000127.1 GCA_027490345.1 Novosphingobium sp. | reverse complement strand
GAACAGGCGGCCCAGATCGAGCGATTCTTCCTTGGTGAAGCCGCCGAACTCGCGGGCAAGCTGGCCTGCGCCAAGCCAGTTCATCGCGCTCGGGCTGGCTTCCACGAGCAAGGTCGACCATTCGATCGCCTGCGGCCCGAGCTTGTTCTTGTAGGCAATGACATTGGCGCGGCGGAACCACGCTTCCGGCACAGCACCACCCGCAGCCTTGCGCGCATCGAGCGCCATCTTCAGAGCGGCGAGCCCTTCGGCCGGGCGCTTCAGTTCGCTGTAGGCGTCAGCCAGCATTTCGGCGGCGGCGTCTTCCGAGACATTGCCCTGCACGGCCTTGGTCAGCGGATCGATCGCACCCTGAAAGTCCTTTGCCGCATAAGCAAAGTTGCCAAGGTAGAAGTTGAACGTGGGGATCTTGTCGGCCTCGAGCATGCCGCTGTCGATCATGTTCTTGATCCCGCGCGAACGCATGGCGGTATCTTCAAGGAAGCCGCCAAGCTGAACGGCAAACTGGCCTGCAGCGAGCCGGTCCTGCCCGGTCTTCACCGCAGCTTCCGCAATCGCCAGCTTGGCCGGAGCATCACCGAGCGTTGCCTTGATCTGCGCGTCGGGCGTGCCCTTGGCCTTGGCGGCCTGAGCGTCCTGTACAAACTTCTGGACAGGACCAGCCGTGGCGATGAATTCCTTCGAGTAAGTCGCCTTGGGCGCTTCCTTTTCCTTGGCGGCGGCGGCAGGGGCTGCGCCGAGCAGGATTGAGCCAGCTGCAAGGCCAGTCGACAGCGCGACGGCAAGCGCGGCACGGCCAGCTGCAGACCTCACCACGAACTTCATAGCATTACCCCGCATCACTTCATCTCCTCTTGGCCCATGCTGGCGGACCCGGTCGATCCCCAGCGCCATTCTGCCACGGGCCATATCCCAAAACATCGGCAGAACGGATTGGTCGCCTCGCTTCCGCCGAGGCGAACCTCTGACGCGAAATCGGCGTCTTGGCAACGCCTTGCTGCATTGGAACCCGCCGCTTGAACGCGGATTGAACGCCATTTCGTCTCATTGTTCAGGTTGCAGGTTCAGGTCGCGGCGCGGCTCTTGCTCGCATGTGTGGAAAAGACGGGTCCGGGGGGGCCGTTTTCTGGTGTTTGGCAGGGCTTTGTCCTAGGGCTGAACCATTCCCCATAGCGAAATGAAAAGCCACCGACGTGAGCGATGAAACCGGCCTGATCGACCCGCCTGCTCCGCTGCCGGACCACGAGTTCCAGCGGATCGACATCGTCGACGAGATGAAGACGAGCTATCTCGATTACGCGATGAGCGTGATCGTGAGCCGTGCGCTGCCCGATGTGCGCGACGGGTTGAAGCCGGTTCACCGGCGCATCCTGTGGACTAGCCACGAAAACGGCTTCACCTCGACCAAGGCCTATCGCAAATCGGCGCGTATCGTCGGCGATTGCATGGGCAAGTACCACCCGCATGGCGACAGCGCGATCTATGACGCGCTGGCGCGCATGACGCAGGACTGGTCGATGCGCCTGCCGCTCATCGACGGGCAGGGCAATTTCGGCTCGATGGATCCCGATCCGCCAGCCTCGATGCGCTATACCGAAGCGCGGCTGGCCAAGGTCGCGGATTCGCTGCTGGCCGATATCGACAAGGATACGGTGAACTTTCAGCCGAACTATGATGGTTCGGAACATGAGCCGGTGGTGCCCCCGGCGCGCTTCCCCAATCTGCTGGTGAACGGCGCGGGCGGCATTGCCGTTGGAATGGCCACCAATATTCCGCCGCACAATCTGGGCGAAGTGATCGATGGCTGCCTTGCCTATATGGCGAACCCGGCAATCACCAATGACGAGCTGATCCAGATCATTCCGGCGCCCGATTTCCCAACCGCGCCGCTGATCCTGGGCGCAAGCGGTGCGCGCAAGGCCTATACCGAGGGCCGCGGCTCGATCGTGATGCGCGCGCGGCACGAGATCGAGGATACCAAGGGCGGGCGCGGCGAAGGGCGCAAGTCCATCGTGCTGACCTCGATCCCCTATCAGGTCGGCAAGAACAGCCTCGTGGAGAAAATCGCCGAAGCGGCCAAGGACAAGCGGATCGAGGGCATCTCGGATATCCGCGACGAATCGAACCGCGAAGGCGTGCGCGTAGTCATTGATCTCAAGCGCGATGCCACGCCCGAAGTCGTGCTCAACCAGCTGTGGCGCAACACACCTGCGCAATCGAACTTCCCGGCCAACATGCTGGCCATTCGCGGCGGACGGCCGGAAATCCTGTCCTTGCGCGACATTATCGAAGCGTTTGTCCAGTTCCGCGAGGAAGTGATCCAGCGCCGCACCAAGTTCGAGCTGAACAAGGCGCGCGACCGGGCGCATATCCTGCTTGGCCTCGTCGTCGCAGTCTCGAACCTCGATGAAGTCGTGCGGATCATCCGTGCCTCCGCCAATCCGGCGCTGGCTCGCGAAACCTTGCTGGCGCGCGAGTGGCCGATTGGCGACATCGCGCAATATATCCGGCTGGTCGAGGCGATCGAGGACGAGGCGCTCGAAGGCTCGGGCGGCAGCTACCGCCTGAGCGAAATCCAGGTGCGCGCGATCCTTGATCTCAGGCTCCACCGCCTGACGGCGCTCGGCCGCGATGAAATCGGCGGCGAGCTGGAAGTGCTGGCCAAGGCGATTGCCGCATATCTTGCGATCCTTGCCGACCGCGAAAAGCTCTTTGGCGTGATGCGCGAAGAACTGGTCGCTGTGCGCGATGCCTATGCCACGCCGCGCAAGTCCGAAATCACCGCCCCCGCCGACGGGATCGAGGACGAAGACCTGATCGAGCGCGAGGACATGGTCGTCACGATCACGCTCGACGGCTATATCAAGCGCACCCCGCTTTCCACTTTCCGCGCGCAGAACCGGGGCG
>JAIXYF010000419.1 GCA_027490345.1 Novosphingobium sp. | reverse complement strand
TTTGCGACGATGCGGTTTGCGACGATGCGAGGCATCGATTTCAGAACCTTGATCGCAGCACGGGTGTAGGTGATCTGCTTCACCCGCACTATGTATCTTAGAGATACACTTGGGTCAAGGGCGATGCCAAATCCGCAAGCGCTTCTGCCGCCGCCCCCAAATCCTTGCGCCCCGCGCCCCCGCCCGCTAACCGGCGGGGCCATGAAGTACGTCAGCACCCGGGGCCAAGCGCCCTCGCTCGATTTCGAGGGCGTGACCCTCGCCGGCCTCGCTTCGGATGGCGGGCTCTATGTGCCCGAGCGCTGGCCGACGTTCACGCATGACGAGATCGCCGCGATGGCGGGCCTGCCTTATGCGGAGCTGGCGGCGAAAGTCATGCAGCCCTTCGTGGGTGACTGCATTGCGCCCGAGCGGCTGCTGGAACTGACGCGCGAGGCTTATGGCCGGTTCGCCCATGCTGCCGTCACGCCGCTGGTGCAGCTTGATGAGCGGCAGTGGCTGCTGGAACTGTTCCATGGCCCCACGCTGGCGTTCAAGGATGTGGCGCTGCAGCTGCTCGGCCTGCTGTTCGAGGAATTTCTCGGTCGGCGCGATGATCACCTGACCATTTTTGGCGCCACCTCGGGCGATACTGGCTCTGCTGCCATCGATGCCGTGGCCGGGCGCGCGAAGGTCGATATCTTCATGCTACACCCGCATGGCCGCGTTTCGGATGTGCAGCGGCGGCAGATGACCACGGTGCTCGCGCCCAACGTGCACAACATCGCCATCGACGGCAGCTTCGATGATGCGCAGGCGATGGTGAAGCGCATGTTCAATGACAAGGGCATGAACCAGCGCTTTGGCATTGCGGCGGTCAATTCGATCAACTGGGCGCGGCTGATGGCGCAAGTGGTCTATTATTTCGCCGCGGCGCTGCAGCTTGGCGCGCCTGAGCGCCGCGTTGCCTTCAGCGTGCCAACGGGCAATTTCGGCGATGTGTTTGCAGGCTATGTCGCGGCGCAGATGGGGCTGCCCATCGAGCGGCTGATCGTGGCAACCAATATCAACGACATTCTCCACCGCGCGCTTTCGACCGGTGATTATTCGGCCGGGACGGTGACGCCGACAGCCGCGCCTTCGATGGATATTCAGGTCTCCTCCAACTTCGAGCGGCTGCTCTATGATGCAGGCGGGCGTGACGGTGCGGCGATGGCCGCGCAGATGCACACGTTCGAAAGCACCAAGGCGCTGCAGCTGACCAATACCCAGCGCGAAGCGGCGGCCAGGCTGTTTACCAGCACGCGGACCGATGCCGCCGAGATGGCGCAGGCTATGCGCTGGGCGCACGAGGCTTGCGGCGAAGTGCTTGATCCGCATACCGCGATCGGCCTCCATGCGGCGCGCGTGGCGCAGGGCCTTGGGGCTGATGTGCCGGTGGTGACGCTGGCCACTGCGCATCCCGCCAAGTTCCGCGATGCGGTGGAGCGCGCGACGGGCGTGCGGCCCGCGCTGCCCACGCGCATGGGCGATCTGTTCGAGCGCGAGGAGGCCTTTACGCGGCTGCCGTGTGATTACGACACGGTTGCTGCGTGGATTGCCGAGCGCGCGACGCCCAAGCACGGCCCGAGTGCGGAGTAACGTGGCCGCGTTTGATCTTCAGGCCAAGCTCATGGTCGGGCCGGGCTGGGACCAGTTCGGCCTGATCGACAGCGGCGATGGGCGCAAGCTGGAACGCTATGGCCCCTGGCGGTTTATCCGCCCCGAACCGCAGGCCTTGTGGGCACCGCGGCAGGCGGTTTGGGACGCGCACGGCGAATTCGTGCCCGGTTCGGACGAGGACGGCGGCGGGCGCTGGACTTATGCCAAGCCAGTACCGCGCGAGGGCTGGCCGCTGGCTTGGCGGGGAATAGAATTCACCGCGCAGTGCACCCCGTTTCGCCATCTGGGCTTTTTCCCCGATATGGCGCCGGTGTGGGACTGGATGGGCGAGCAGCTGGCCGGGAAGCCGGACGCGGCGACGCTCAACATGTTCGGCTATACCGGCGTCGGCACGATGGCGCTTTCGCGCTTCGGACCGGTGACGCATGTCGATGCCTCGAAGAAGGCCGTGGCGCAGGCGCGGGCCAATGCGGCGGTCGCCGGGCTGGAAGACCGGCCCGTGCGCTGGATCGTCGATGATGCCGCCAAGTTTGCGGCACGCGAGGTGCGGCGGGGCAAGCGTTATGACGGGATCATCCTCGATCCGCCCAAGTTCGGGCGGGGCCCGGACGGCGAAGTGTGGCGGCTGGAGGAGAATTTGCCCGCGCTGATCGCCGACTGTGCGCGGCTGCTCGATAGCGAAAGCCGGTTCCTGTTCCTCACCGTCTATGCCGTGCGCATGTCCTCGCTAGCGATTGGCGGACTGCTGGCGGAGGCGCTGGCGGGGTTGCCCGGCACGGTGGAACATGGCGATCTGGCGATCCGTGAGGACGGCCCAGATGGTGGGAACGCCGGGCGCATCCTGCCCACCGCGATCTTCGCGCGCTGGTCGCGACCCAAAGCATAAGCAAAACTGGGGCGCCCCCAAATCTGATAGGCAGCACTGGACAATCCGGCCCTTGGATGCCAGAGGCGCGGCCCGTGAACGACACCCTTATCCTCGAAGTCGCCAACGTCGAAACCGACGTCCTCACCGGGATCTATTCCGAAGAGACCGGGCGGCCGCAGCCGCTGCGCATCTCGATCACGGCAGCACTCAAGCCGCAGGACCGCTACACCCCCGATTGCCCGCTATCGGCGAGCAAGAACTACATGGATCTGAAGCACGCGGCGAGCGAGGGCCTGCCCAAGGACGTGCATTTCCAGCTGATCGAATCGGTGGCAGATCACATTTGCGAGACGCTGTTCCTGCAGGACAGCCGCGTGGAGCGCGTGATGGTGAAGATCGTGAAGCTGGCCATCAGCGAACATGGCGAGGAGATCGGCATGACCTTGACGCGGCATCGGCGCGATTGATGACCGGATCGCCCGCCCGCCCGTTGGCGCTGGTCACTGGTGGGTGGCGGCGGATTGGCGCGGCAATCGCCCGCGCGCTGGCGGTGGCGGGTTGGGATCTGGCGCTCCATGCGCATAGTGCCACCAAGTTCGATCCCGCTTTCACGCAAGAGCTTGCCGGACTTGGCGCGGCGGTCTTTCCGCTGACGGCGGATCTGGCCGATGCCGAAGCGGCGCGCCGTTTGCCGGTTGAGGCCATGGCGGCCGCGGGTCGCGCGCCGAGCCTGCTGGTCAATTGCGCGGCCCTGTTTCGCGATGACAGCGCCGCGACGGTGACGGCGGCGCTGATGGGTGAACACCTCGCGGTGAACCTGACCGCCCCGGTGCTGCTCACGCGCGCGCTGGCGGAGCTGGCGCCGGAAGACGCGGCAGTCGTTCATATCCTTGATCAGCGCGTCATCAATCCGGTGCCCGATCAGCTGAGCTACACGCTCTCGAAGCAGGCGCTTCATGCCGCCGTGCGAACGCTGGCCCGCAGCCTTGCCCCGCACGTGCGGGTGAATGCAGTCGCGCCGGGCCTCACGCTGCCCACGCCGGACTATACCGAGGAGCAATGGCTGCGCCTGACCGCGCTGATGCCGTTGGAGCGGCTCGCCAGCCCAGCCGACATTGCCGATGCCGTTGTATTTCTGGCACAGGCCCGCGCGATTACCGGTCAGACTATTTTTGTTGATGGGGGCGCGCACCTTGAATCTTTTGCGCGAGACTTCGTATACCTTGAGGCATGAACAGCCCGGTCTCTCAGCTCGTTGATCGCTTCGCGCGCCGCATCACCTATCTGCGGCTTTCGCTGACAGACCGCTGCGATTTGCGCTGCGCTTATTGCATGCCCGAGCGCATGACGTTCCTGCCGCGCGCCGAAGTGCTGACGCTGGAGGAACTGCACGAGGTCGCGCTGGCGTTCATCGCGCGCGGGGTGCGCAAGATCCGGCTGACCGGCGGCGAGCCGCTGGTGCGGCGCGACATGATGCAGCTGGTGCGCGCGCTGGGCCGCAAGCTCGGCACCAACGAAGAGGGGGGCAGCCTCGACGAACTGACCCTGACCACCAACGGCACGCGGCTGGCGGAATTTGCCGATGATCTGGCGGCGGCGGGCGTGAAGCGGATCAACGTATCGCTTGATACGATGGACCGCGCGAAGTTTGCCGAGCTGACCCGGCGCGACAGCTTGCCGCAAGTGCTGGAAGGCATCGCGGCGGCCAAGGCGGCAGGCATCAGGATCAAGCTCAATGCCGTGGCGCTCAAAGGCATCAACGAACACGAATTGCCCGATCTGATCGCCTGGGCGCATGGCGAGGGCCATTCGGTCACGCTGATCGAGGTGATGCCGCTGGGCGAGGTTGAGGGCGACCGGTTCGACCATTATCTGCCGCTCGATGCGGTGCGCCGCGATCTTGAAGCGCGCTGGACGCTGAGCGCCAGCGATGCGCGTACCGGCGGCCCGGCGCGCTATGTTGATATTGCCGAGACGGGCGGGCGGCTGGGCTTCATCACGCCGCTGACGGGCAACTTCTGCGAAGGCTGCAACCGCGTGCGCGTGACCGCAACCGGCCAGCTGTTCATGTGCCTTGGCGGAGAGGGCAAGGTGGACTTGCGCGCCGCGCTGCGCTCCGAAAATCCCGAAGCCGCAATGGCCGATGCCTTCGCCCGCGCGATGGGCGAAAAGCCCGAGCGCCACGCCTTCGTGATCGACAAGGCGGGCGCAGCGCCCGCGCTGGCGCGCCACATGTCGATGACGGGCGGCTGATCGTGTCGGAGGCTGGCGGTGCCACGCTGGTGTTTCTGGGCCGTCTGGAAGACATCGCCGGGATGGGCGAGCTTGCCGTGGCCCCGGGGCCGCTGGAGCACGTGCTGGCCGCGCTCGATCCGGTGCTCGCGGTAGAACTGCTGGGCGAACGGGTGCGCATGGCGCTGAACGGTGCGCTGGTTGGCGACAATGATGCGGTCGTGCTCGCTGCCGGCGACGAGCTGGCCTTCTTGCCGCCCGTCAGCGGGGGCTGAGGTGCCGCAGGCCATGGCCGACGTGCGTCTGCTGGGCGAGGGGTTCTCGCCCTCCGACGAACTCGCCGCTTTCACCGCCGCGCATCCCGAAGCGGGCGGCATCGTAAGTTTCCTCGGGCAAGTGCGCGCCGAAGGCGGCCCCCACGCGGTCGAGGCGCTGGAACTTAAGCAGTATGCCGCGATGACCCTGCCGGGGATGGAGGCGCTGGCAGCCGCCACGCGGGCGCGCTGGGCGCTCGACGGTCTGCTGATCCTCCACCGCTATGGCGTGATGCAGGCAGGCGATCCCATCGTGCTGGTCGCCGCCGCCGCGCGGCACAGGCGCAATGCCTTTGCCGCAGCCGATTTCGCGATGGACCACCTCAAAAGCCAGAGCTGGTTCTGGAAGCGCGAAAAGACCGCAAAGGGCTGGCGCTGGATCGAACCGCGCCCGGATGACCACCGCGATCTAGCGCGATGGTAGGGCGTTTGCATTGACGTTGTCCGCAATATTCCACATATTGCGGACGCGATAATCGGAGCGACGCGATGTCCAGCATGACCCTCAATGTCCGCATCACTGGCCCACTAGGCGATTTTGTCGCCGCCAATGTCGGTGCAGCGGGCCGATACGAGAATGTCAGCGAATATGTCAGGGATTTGATCCGCATGGATATGGCACGCGTCGAACAGCAGGCGTTCGAGCGGCTGAAAGCTGAACTGGGCGCAGCATTCGCCGCGCCTGACGATAGCTACAGTCCCTTGAGCGCGAGCGATGTGATCACCCGCAATCAGGGCCGCCGCAGCGCGTGAGCGAATATCTTGTCCAGCGCGGCGCGGGGGACAGGCTCGACGAGATCTATCACTATACGCGCGACCATTGGGGCGAAGCGCAGGCCGAGCGCTACATTACCGGCTTGTTTGCCCGCTTCGCCGCGATCGCCGCACGGGAGTTTCCCTGGCGCGCCATACCGGCGGGGTTCGGCGTGCGCGGTTTCTTCTGCCGCTACGAGCAGCATGTCATTTACTGGAAGGTTCTTGCGGACGACAAGGTCGGTATCGTGACTGTGCTTCACGAACGGATGCACCAGATCGAGCGGTTGAAGGATGATCTGCGGTAGGGCCGTACAGGCGGGATCAAGCCAGCTTTACGCCGTGATTGCCTCGCCCAGCGCAGCGATCACCCTGTCCTCTCCCTCCAGCCGTGCCTCCACTTCTCTTTGCGCGGGAGCGACGATAGCGAGGTCTGCCCCGGCACCAACGGCTGCGGCCTCAGTCGCCGCGATCAACAAGCCGTCCAACTCGGCAAGCGCGACCATACCCTCGCTGCGCGCGGAGATGAGGCCTGCCAGCGCGATCGTTGCGCGTGACCAGGCGTCGCTTCCCGGCGCAGCGCCTTTGGCCGCTTCGACAAGGCGCAAGGCTGCGCCATGCTGATCAACAAAGCGCATGTGCGCTGCGCGGGCCGTTTCGCGCAAGCCTTTCACTTGCGTGGCAAGGTCTGTGCTTGACGACAACTGCGTTGCGAGCGGCCGCGTTCCAGAGGGCGCTGCTTGCTGGCCAGAGCCATAGGCGCGCTCGGCGGGCCGAATCGCCAGCGAGGGAAAGCGTGCGCGGTCTGCATTGCAGGCCGAGAGCGCGAGCAATGCGCCGAAACACGCGGTGATGCGAATGGACAGGGATGCCATAAGCGGGCCATAGAAGCTTTTGCCGGGCCGGGGAAGCGGGGCGGGAAGCAGGTTGGGGCTGCATTTCACCTGCCTGCGGCGTTGACACGAGAGCCCCGTTCGATTAACCGCGCCACTCTTTCCGGGGTTCCGCATCCATGCGGGGATTCGGCCATGCCGTTTGATGCAATCCGATTCGCGGGTTCATGGGGCGGCCAGACACTTGAAACGGATAGCAGGAACCATGTTCGCAATCGTGCGCACGGGCGGCAAGCAATATCGGGTCGCCGCCGGAGACAAGATCGCGGTCGAGAAGCTGGCGGGTGAAGCCGGTGACACGATCACGCTGACCGACATTCTTCTCGCGGGGAATGAAGGCGCGATTGCGGATGCCAAGGGCGTTACCGTTTCGGCGGAGATCATCGCGCAGGCGAAGTCTGAAAAGGTGATCGTGTTCAAGAAGCGCCGCCGGCACAACTATCGCCGCAAGAACGGCCACCGCCAGCAGATGACCCTGCTGCGCATCCTCAGCGTCGCCTGATTCAGATTCCGGAGTAATCCCAGATGGCACATAAGAAAGCAGGCGGCTCTTCGCGTAACGGTCGCGATTCTGCAGGCCGCCGCCTCGGCGTCAAGAAGTTCGGCGATCAGCTCGTGATCGGCGGCAACATCATCATTCGCCAGCGCGGCACGAAAGTGTATCCGGGCGCCAACGTGGGCATGGGCAAGGATCACACCCTGTTCGCTCTCGCCGAAGGCCGCGTGCGGTTCCACTCGGGCAAGCTTGGCCGCAAGTACGTCTCGGTGGATATGATGGCTGAGGCCGCAGAATAACCGGATGGTCATGACGGGCCATCCCAGGCGGATGGCCCCCGCCGGCTCTCACGAGCCGGCTTGATGAGGGAGAGGGGCCAGCCCGTCTCCCTTTTTTCGTGTCTCCCTCACGCCCGGGGCCGCCTGCCGCATAATTGATGCGCGCCGGTGCTGATCGCAATATGCCTGTCATTCCGAGCGGTTAGTGGCCGCCCGGAGTGGGGGCGGATGAGGAGACGAGGCATGTTCATTCGCAGCGCAAGATTGTTTCTGCGCCCCGCCTGGCCTGAAGACTGGGCCGAACTGCACGCGGCGGTCAACGACGAGAGTGTGGTGCGCAACCTTGCCCGCGCGCCGTGGCCCTACCGCGCGGATGATGCGCAGGCTTTCGTGAACCGCAAGGCCGATCCGCATCATCCCGATTTTCTGGTGACGCTGCCGGGGGCAGATGGCACGCGCATCATCGGTTGTGCCGGGCTTGCGCCGGGCGAGCATGGCGCAGTTGAACTGGGCTACTGGATCACGCGCGCGCACTGGGGGCAGGGCTTTGCAACCGAAGCCGCGAGCGCGGTGCTCTCGGTCGGGCAGGCGCTGGGCCACGATCGGATCGAGGCGAGCCACTTCCTCGACAATCCCGCATCGGGGCGCGTGCTGCACAAGCTGGGCTTTGCGCCCACCGGCGAGCACCGGCTGCGCCGCAGCGAAGGGCGCGGCACCATGGTGACCAGCGTGATGTATCAGATCCGGCTGGGCGAAGTGGGCAATGGCGATGGCGGCGGTGATGACCGCGAGCCGATGCGACGCGCGGCCTGAGCGCTCTATCGGCGCGTTCCCCTTGCCCTGCCAGCGCGGGAGTTCTAGGCCTTGCGGTTCCGGTGCGCGGGGGTCGTGCGCGCCGCAAGGGGGAAAACCGCCGCGCAATGTCCGTTCGCAAGCGTCTCAGTCCTGAAGAAAGCCGTATTGCCGCGCTAGAAGCCGCCCGCGGCCTGCTGATCGAAGCGGGGCCGCAGGCCGTGACGCTGAAGGCCGTGGCCGGCCGCATTGGGCGCACCCATGCCAATCTGCTGCACCATTTCGGCTCGGCATCAGGCCTGCAAAAGGAACTGGCGCGGCATCTGGCCGAAACGATCTGCGAGGTCATTCGCGAGGCGGTCATTGCCAGCCGCTCGGGTGTCGGCAGCCCCCGCGATGTTGTCGAACTCACCTTCGATGCGTTCGACCGCGAAGGCGCGGGCGCGCTTGCTTCGTGGATGCTGCTGACCGGGAACGAGGATGCACTCGATCCGATCGTCGATGTGATCCATGATCTGGTGGTCGAGCTCAACGAGTTCGGCTCGGACACGATGCGCGGCACCACGCTGACGCTGGTGCTGATGGCGCTGGGTGATGCCCAGATGGGCGGACCGCTGTGCCAGGCGCTCGAACTGCCGCGCACCGCAGCGCGCGATTATGCCGCGCAGATGCTCGATGCAGCAACCGAGCAGGCCAAGCTTACGCAGGCGGGGTAAGGTCCATCCACATAGGCGCGGCGCTGGCGGGAATATCCTCCACGCGGCGGTGATCGACGGCCAGCCCCAGATCCGGATAGGCCGCGCGCTGGCGGGCGGGATCGGACTGCGCCAGCGGCACCACCACCAGCCGCCGGTTCACCTTCTGCCGCCAGTTCATCCGCGCGGTGTTCTCCTGCCCCACATAGCAGCCCTTGGTCAAGCTCACCCCGTTCAGGTCCACGGCGTTGGTTTCCAGCCATAGCGTCTGTTCGCTGCCCAGTTCGGTGA
>JAIXYF010000400.1 GCA_027490345.1 Novosphingobium sp. | reverse complement strand
CGGGCGGTCCCTCGACCACGCCGGACGGCATTCCCTGGTTGGTTGGCAAGGATGGCACCGCGGTTCCGCTGAACAATGCGTTTGTTCCCTTCACCACACGTTTCGGGACTCGCGGTGGCCCTACGCCCGCAGGCTATGACCCGCGCTTCATCAACTACGCCAACTTCACTGATGCGCGCACGCCGACGAGCCAGGCGCCGTTCAAGCCCTATACGGCGACCAACGGCCAGAACTTCGACGGCTGGGGCGTAACGGGCAACGTGACGGCGAAGCTGGCTGACAACCTTAGCGCGGTGTGGATTTCCTCGTTCCGCCGCTACAAGATGAGCTTCGGCTTCGATCAGGACGGCTCGCCCATCCCGGTTGCGCAGCTCGACAACAAGTTGCGCCACCGCGCATGGAGCCAGGAACTGCGCCTCAACGGCAGCTTCATGGACAAGCGCATCGAGTATACGCTGGGCGGATTCTACTTCGATCAGAACGGCACCTACAACGCACGCGTCGACCTGAACTATGCTGGCATCGACTTCATCCACGGTCCGGACAGCACCCCTTCGACCTCGAAGGCCCTGTTCTTCAATGGCACGTTCCATCTGACTGATGCCTGGGGCGTGACGGGCGGCATCCGCCACACGTGGGACCAGAAGGATTACACCTACTTCCGGTCCAACCCGGATGGCACGATCCCCGGGCCGCTGCCGTGCGAGTTTTTCCTTGGCGCGCCGACGGCTGGCCCGACCGGCATCGGCAACTCACCCAACTGTCTGCTGATCGGTCTCTACAACGTGACCGGCCAGTTCAAGGGCCAGCGCACCGATTGGCGCGTGGAAACCGACTACCGCTTCAGCCCTGAAGTCTTCGCCTATGCCTCGGTTTCGACCGGATACAAGGCTGGCGGTGTGAACCCGCGTCCGTTCTTCGGTCCTTCGGCGGGTGAATGTTCGGCGCTGCCGCCGGGCGTGCTCGCTCCGTGCAACCAGATCAAGTCGTTCCAGCCCGAAACGCTCACCACCTATGAAGCGGGCATCAAGACCGACTTGTTTGATCGCAAGCTGCGCTTCAATGCATCGGCGTTCTTCAACAAGTACGACAATATCATTCTGACGCTCACGCGCTGCCCGGCTGCGCCGTGCTTGCTGCCGGCCAACGTCGGCGAGGCAGAAGTCTGGGGTCTGGAAGGTGAAACCACGATCCGTCCGGTCGAAGGGCTCACGCTCGAAGGGTCGCTCAGCTACCTGAACTTCCAGTACAAGAACACCGGCACCACCGGCGTTCCGCTGAGCAACGTCACGCCGTTTACCCCGGCGTGGAACTGGAGCGTTGGTGCGCAGTACGACTACGAGACCAAGGCTGGCAGCGTGATCAGCGCGCGGTTTGACGGCGCTTATCAGTCTTCGATGTACACCGAGGCGTTCAACGCCGCCACCAACCTCGTCGATGGCCGGTTCCTCGGCAATGTGCGTCTGAGCTATACCAGCACGGACAAGAGCTGGACGCTGGCGGCCGAAGTGCAGAACGTGTTCAACAAGTACTACTACAACACGGTCGAGGACGTGAAGGGCCCGCTGGGCGTGATCACGGCCAACCCCGGCCTGCCGCGCACCTGGGCGGTTTCGATCAAGCGCACGTTCTGATCGGGGCGCTTTCCTGAATACGGCGAGGGCCGCCCTGCTTTTTGCGGGGCGGCCCTTTCCTTTTGCGGAATCGGTTGAAATCGTCGCACGCTGCGCTAAACCTATTGTAACAATTGATAGGATGAGGATCTATGGGAGCGTATCCGCAGACGATGTACTTCGTCGGGCTTAATGAGCCTGTCGGGCAGGAAGTCAGCCTCAAGGGCCTGACCGTTGAAGGGACGTTGCCACCCGAAGTGCGCGGCAGTTTCTATCGCGCGGTGCCCGATCCGGCCTTTCCGCCCAAGTTCGAGAACGACCACACGCTTTCGGGCGATGGCATGGTAAGCCGGCTTTCGTTCAACGCCGATGGCACCGCTGATTATGCGATCCGCTTCGTGGAAACCGCGCGCTATCTGGCGGAGCAGGCGGCGGGTGAGGCTCGCTTTGGCCGGTATCGCAATCCGTTTACCGATGATGCCGACATGGCCGGGGTGGACCGCACCGTGGCCAACACTACGCCGGTGTGGCATGCCGGGCGGCTGCTCATGACCAAGGAAGACGGCCGGCCCTACCGCGTCGATCCGAAGACGCTGGACACGCTGGGCTCGTATGATTTCGGCGGGGCGCTGAAATCGGAGACGATGACCGCGCATGTGCGGATCGATCCGGCCACCAAGGAGCTGTTCTTCTATGGCTATGAGGCGGACGGGTTGGCTTCGAAGACGGTTTCCTACTGCGTCGTGGGGCCGGATGGTGCGCTGAAATCCGAGCAGTGGTTCGATGCGCCCTACTGCGCGATGATGCACGATTTCACGATCTCCGAAAACTACGCGCTGTTTCCGATCTATCCGACTACGGCGGATCTTGAGCGGCTGAAGGCGGGCGGTGAGCACTGGCATCATGAGCCGGAACTGGATTCGTGGCTGGGCGTGATGCCGCGCTATGGCGATGTTTCGGAGCTTCGCTGGTTCAAGGGGCCGAAGGGCGTCCATTCCTATCACATGATGAACGCGTGGGAGGATGAGACCGGGCTGCTGCATTTCGATGCGTGTCTTAACTCCACCAATGCCTTTGCCTTCATCCGCGAGCCTTCGGGTATCCATATCCAGCCATGGGAAATGCAGGGCGCGCTGACGCGGTGGACGGTTGATCCCAAGGCTGATGGAGGTGAGGTTCAGGAGAGCGTGATCGGGCCTCCGGGCGATTTTCCCGTGATTCCGGCAGCTTCGCAGGGGCGGCCTTATACGCACGGCTGGATGCTGACGATGAACCCTGAATTGCAAGGACCGCCGCTGGCTGGCGGGCCGGTGGGTGCAATGTTCAATCTGCTGCTGCGGCTGGATATGCGAGGCGGACCGCCGCAGGCGCTGGCGCTGCCGCCGATGGCCGGGTTTAATGAACCGGTGCATGTGCCGGCTACCGATCCGGCGCATGAAGGCTGGCTGGTGACGATTGTGGACCAGCAGATCGGCGACAACGCCTTCCTGCATCAGGCGTGGGTGCTCGATGCCGCAAACATCGCGGCTGGGCCGGTCGCCAAGGTGACGATCCCGCACCGGCTGCGTCCGCAAGTGCATGGCTGGTGGGTGCCGCAGGCGCAGCTGGATTCGGCGGCATGAGCAAGCTCGTCATTACCGGGGCTTCGGGCAACTATGGCCGGGGCCTGACCGACCGGCTGATTGCTGCGGGGCGCGCCGCCGATCTGATCCTCATCACGCGCAGCCCGGACAAGCTGGCAGACCGCGCGGCGCAGGGGTGCACCGTGCGCTATGGCGATTTCGACAAGCCTGAAACGCTCGCCGAAGCTGTGCGCGGCGGGGAGAAGATGCTGCTGATTTCCGGCACGCGGGTCGGCGCGCGGGTGGTGCAGCACAAGGCGGCGATCGATGCTGCGGCGGCGGGCGGCGTGCAGCATATCGCCTATACCAGCTTCATCGGCATCGACGATCCGGCGAACCCGGCGGAAGTGCGCCACGATCATATCGAGACCGAGGCGCTGATCCGCGCCTCGGGCATGGCGTGGACCATGCTGCGCGATGCGCATTACGCCGATGCGATGATCCTCATGGCGGGTCTGGGCGTGATGCAGAGCGGCCAGTGGGTCAGCAATGCGGGTGAGGGGCTGGAGGCGATGGTGTGGCGCGACGATTGCATCGCCTGCGCCGCTGCCGTGCTGCTGGGCGAAGGCCATGAGGGCAAGGTTTACAACATCACGGGGCCGCAATTGCAGACGTTTCGCGACGTGGCGTCGATGATGGCCGAGATCACCGGGCGGCCGGTTGCCTATGTTTCGACCACTGATGAAGAGCAATATGCGATGTTCGATGCGATGGGCATCCCGCGCCGCCCGGTGGACGATCAGAGCGTGGCGGGAATCCCGTGGAACAGCGATGACATGGTGAGCTTTGGCCGCGCGATCCGGGAGGGTTTTCTTGAGGTATGCTCGGGCGATGTCGAGCAGCTGACGGGCCATCCGGCGCGGTCTGTGCGGCAAATGATCGAGGATAACGCGCAGATGCTGCGCAGCGCCTGAAGGCATGCTAATCTCGGGCTCCGGAAGGACGGAGCCGATGAAGCTGTCAATGCGCTATGGCCTGACGGGGCTGGGCGGGCTCGCGCTGCTCACGCTTGTCCAGGCAGAGCGCCAGCAGCACTTGCGGCACGGCGCGGTACTGACTTACCTGATCGGCGTGGGGCCGAACTTTGCAGCGGCGATTGCCATCACGTTCGTGCTGCTAGGGGCATGGACCGATCAGCAATCCGGTGCGGCACAAGGCCGAGAATGGCTGCGCTTTGGGCTGTGTGCCCTCATCAGCGGCGCGGGATTGCTGGGCTGGGAAGCGGTGCAGATGTTCAGCCACAATCTGGTGTGCGATTGGCAAGATGTGCTGGCGACTCTGGCCGGGCTCGCAGTTTCGCTCGCGCTGTTTGCCGCCTTGCGCGGAGCCGCCCCCAAACCTCGCCATTGAAGGCGCGCGCGCGTCCGATCAGTGCCAGGTGGCTTTCATCGCGCGCACCACATCGGCGGTCTGCTTCAGGATATCGTCGATCTGGTCATGGATGAAGGCCTTGGGATCGCGATAGGTCATCGACCAGTCGGCATAGCGGCGCTCGACTAGCGGCGCATCGGCGAGCACCAGCACGCTGTGGTGGCGCGGATCGCCCATGATGCGGCGCAGCAGGGCGCGCACCGCATCCTCCGGGCCTTCGATCACTTGCGCAAACCGGCCGCGATGGACCGTGGCAATGCTGGAGATGCCAGCCCGCGCGTTGCGATCATCGGAGCGGGCGCAAATCTCGTGAAGTTGGTGCAGCGCTTCGTCAGGCGCGGCAACGGCGGTGCTGATGTAGGACAGCTTCCACAAGCGCATCGGCGGACCAGTCCTGTCCTGTCCCCATCGCACCCTTTGCGCGTTGGAAAGACGATAACAAGCGTTAGGCTTCTGGACCGGAATTGGAAGGGGGCCGCTCTTTGGCGGGCCTAAAAGTACCAGACAGTGTGGCCGCTGTGCCGCTATGCGCGCCTTCAGAGGTTCGCGGCATAGAGCGCGAGCATGCGTGCCCACGCCTTGTCAGCCTGCACCTTGTCATAGATCGGCGCATCGATGGTGCACCAGCCGTGCTGCGCGGGATAGACTTCCACCTCGGCGGGGCGGCCAGCGGCTTTGGCAGCGGCGATCAGCGCGGTCTTGTCATCCGGTGCGCTGGCATCGTCGTTTTGCGCAATGGCGATGAGGAAGCCCGCGTTGGTCTTCGCCAGCAAGTTGACCGGGCTGTCCGGCCCTTCGCCGACAAGGCCCGCACCGTGGAACGAGGCGGCAGCGCCGACGCGGGTGGGCACGGCGGCGGCGGTGCGCACGGTGTAGGGGCCGCCCATGCAATAGCCGCAGGTGCCGATCTTCTTGGCGGTGTTCACTTCGGGCTGGGTATCGAGCCAGGCCACGAAGGCGCGGGCATCGCTCATCGTTCCGGCGGGGGTGATCCCGGCGATCAGGGGCTTCAATTTGGCCTGCCCTTCGGGTGTGCGCCAGGCCACGAGCGAATCGAGCACCGGGGCAGGGCTGCCGCGATAGTAGTGATTGACGACAAGGACGGCATAACCGGCGGACGCGAGGCGCGAAGCCATCGTCTTGTAGGCTTCGCGAAGGCCCGCGATATCGGGCCATAGGATCACGGCGGGATGCTTGCCGGTTTCCGGGGCGTAGAACCAGGCATCGACCTGGCCATCGGGCGTGGTGATGGTGACGGCGCGGTTCTTCACCGCCAGCGCTGCGGCGGGGGCGTCTTGCGCTGTGGAGCAGCCCGGCATGGCAGCGAGGACGGCGGCGCTCGCACCGGCTGCGCCAAACTGGCGGCGGCTGAGCCAGAGGGCGTTTTCGGCTTCGGTCATCTCGTCACACATGGGTTAGGCCTTTCGCGTTGCGCAGAGAGTATCGCACTGCCTGCGCTGTGCAAGCGTTCGTCAGGTCAGGCCTCAGGTCAGGTCACCCAGCCCGATCACCGTTCCGGCAGCTGCCGCCGCATTGGCTGCGCGGCGCAGGTTTTCGATGGCAAGGCGTTCGGGCGGGGCGTCCTCGTCTGGCAAGGCGGCGAGGCTGGCCTCGTAGATCTCGCGGAAGTCCTCGGCAAATTCGGGGTGGGTGAGGATCAGGCCGTCCCCGCGCTCCATGCCGCGCAGGATCTTGGTGCCGACTTCATACGGGTCCATGCCCGCTTCGAAGGCCGTGCCGAACTGTTCAAGCTCGGCGCGCTCGGGCGCGGCAAAGCCGCTGTCGGCAAACGCTTCGGGGCGTTTGAGCGCCGAATCCCATGCGTTTGTGCGGGTGAGGGCGGGGCAGCACAGCGAGCAGCCAATGCCGTGCGGTGCCAGATTATAGCGCAGCGATTCGGTGAGGCCGCGCACCGCGAACTTGCTGGCGGTGTAGATGCCTGCCTGCGGCCCCGGCAGGAACGCAGCCATGCTGGCGACATTCACCACATGGCGGCGGCCGGTGGCAGCTTTGAGTTTGGGCAGGAAGCTGACGAGACCGTTCACCACGCCGCCGAAATTGACGCCCATGATCCAGTCGTAATCATCGTAGCTCGCTTCGTCGGTCGGCCCGAACACGCTGACGCCTGCGTTGTTTACCAGCACATGCACCGCACCGAAATGCGCCTCCACCTCAGCGGCGGCAGCGGCGAAGGCGGCGCGGTCGGTGACGTCGAGCCTCACGAACAGCGGTTCCTCGCGGCCCCTGGCGGCAAACCATGCGGGGGTCTGCGCGCGGTGATCTTCGTTGCGATAGGTGCGCGCAAGGCGCAGGCCCGCATCGCTGAAGGCTTGCGCCGCGCCAAGCCCGATGCCGGTGACACCGCCGGTGATGACCGCAACTTGTCCTGAAAAGCTCATTCCGCTGTGTTCTCCGTCATGCGTTTGCCAGTGGTTTCGGGCAGGGCGAACAGCGCCACCAGCGCCGAAAGCACGACCAGCGCGAAAGGATACCAGAAGCCCGCCATCACGCTGCCGGTGGTCGCCACGATGGCCTGCACCACGAACGGCATGAACCCGGCAAAGAACCCCAGCCCGAAGTTGTAGGATATGGCGAGCGAGGAGTAGCGGGTTCTGGCCGGGAACATTTCGCTGAGCCAGGCGCCCATCGGCCCATAGGTCAGCACGCCCGGGATGCAGATCGCCAGCATGGCCAGAACGATGACCACGAGATTGCCCGCAGGCGGGGTGACGGGATCGAGCGTGTAGCCCGCAGCCTTGAGCGCGAGGGCGAGGGCGGCCGGGTCGGTCGGCTGGCCGCCGATGGTGACGACAGGCGCTGATCCTTCGGGCGCGGAGACCTTGGTATAGGGCACGCCGATGCGAGTCAGCGTATCAAGCAGCTTGCCGCAGGCGCTGGCCTGACCATGCTGGGCGAACGGGTTGAACGAACAATCGGCGCCCGAGACGACCACCGGATGATCCCGCGCCGCGCGCGCCATGGCCGGGTTGGCTTGCTCCGCAATCAGATTGAACATCGGAAACAGCACGAGCAGGAACATCGCATAACCTGCCAGCACGACCGGTTTGCGCCCCACTTTGTCTGACAGCCAACCGGCCATGACATTGCCGAGCGCAAGAGCGACGAGCACGCCGATCAGCAGCACACGCGTGAGCACAGGATCGACGTGGACCGAGACCTGCAGGAAATTCAGAAGCTGGATGAGGCCGGTATAGCCGACGATCCCTTGGCCCATCGCGCCGCCCAGCATGGCGGCAAACAGCAGGCGCACGCGCTTTGGCGTGGAAAACGCCTCACGCAAAGGCTGCCGCGCCAGTTCGCCAGCCTGCTGCATGGCCGTGAACACCGGGCTTTCCGAGAGCTTGAGCCGCATCCACACCGAGACGGCGAGCAAGACAAGGCTGCCAATGAACGGGATGCGCCAGCCCCATGCCTCCCACGCCGCCTCGCCCATCAGGCTGCTGGTCATGAGCACCACGAGCAGGCTGAGCGAGAAGCCGGTGGTGGCGCCGATCTGGATCCAGCCGGTGTAGAACCCGCGCTTTCCGGGCGGGGCGTGTTCGGCGACATAGATCACCGCGCCGCCATATTCGCCGCCCACGGCCATGCCTTGCAGCGCGCGCAGCAGCACCAGCAGGATCGGCGCGGCAATGCCCCACTGCGCATAGGTGCCGAGCAGGCCGATAGCGGTGGTGGCAAAACCCATCAGCATGATGGTGACGAGGAACGTCACCTTGCGGCCGAAGCGGTCTCCGAACGTGCCGAACACGGCAGCGCCGAGCGGGCGCACGGCAAAGCCGACGCCGAAGGTGGCGAGCGCAAGGAGGAAGCCCGCCGCCGGGCTGGAGCCGGGGAAAAACAGCTTGCCGAACAGCGGCGCGAGCGTGCCGTAGATATAGAAATCGTACCACTCGAACGCCGTGCCTGCCGCCGAAGCCGCGATAACCGTGCGGATATCAGCGGTGGTCGGCTCTCCCTTCGAATCCATTTTTTTCTCCCCTTGGCCGCAGCATGGCCGCAGCAGAGGCGATTGCCAATCGTTTCGCGTGTTGTTAGCCTACCTTACAATTCCTGCAAGGCAGGATCGAACGGGAGCTGGGTAAATGTCTGATATGGAAGCGCGTCTTGCTGCCCTCGAAAACCGCGTGGGCGAGCTGGAAGACATCAATGCGATCCGCCGCCTGCAAATGGCCTATGGCTACTACATCGATTACAACCGGCCCGAGGAAGTGGCAGGCCTGTTTGCCGAAGACGGCGCGGTGGTGTTCCTTTCGGGCGAATATCGCGGCCATGCAGGCGTGATGCGGCTCTATGGCACGTGGTTCCAGAACATGTTCACCGATGGCAAGCGCGGGCCGATCCACGGCTTCCTGCTCGATCATTTCCAGCTGCAGGACGTGATCACCATCGCGCCCGACCGGCAGACCGCCAAGGGCCGCTTCCGGGGCATTCTGGCAGGCGGCTGGCACGATGAAGTGCTGGCGAACAAGCCCGAGCACGTGCCGCAGCAATTCTGGGAATCGGGCATCTACGAAAACGACTACGTGCGCGAAAACGGCGTGTGGAAGATCAAGCGGCTCGATTACCTGATGCAGTGGCAGGGCGACTACGAAACCGGCTGGGCGCACACCGTCTCGCACTTGCAGCCCGCCGTGGTGTGCTATCCGGAAAACCCGCTTGGGCCGGACGTGATCCTTCCGCAAGAGAACTACCGCCCAACCTGGCCGCACCGGCAGGAAGTGCCGATGAGCTTCGCCCATCCGGTGCTGGCAGAAGCGTTCCGGCTTGAGGCGTTTGCGGCGTTGAAGGATAAGTAGGGCGGCGGCCGCGCTTGTTCGGCACGAGGCTGTGTTCGCGGCAAAAAGCCAAGCCCCGTGTCGAGCACGGGGCGACGGTGATCTTCGTTTGGCCGCTGCTCCTTTAGTTGGCAACCGTTGCAGCTAGCCCGTCAAATCCGGAGGTAGCGGCAGGCTCGATAGCACAGAGTTCAGTTCATCGTTTTGTCGACGGTTGCGCTCGGGATCGCAGCCGCGTTGGAACAGGTAGTGGTTATTGTAGTGTGGTCCCACCCAATGGACCCACAATGCACCTGCATCAGCAACTCCGGTGGTGCCATCGGCACAGCGTGCATCCATTACCCGCTTGATGCTTTCTTCTGTCATTGGCTCCGAATTTTTCCGAAACGGCTCCAGTCTTTTGAGCAATTCTGCAAACTGCTTTGCGCTTACGGCGAATGTACCAGACTTGTCTTTTTGTAAGTCGCTGAATTTGTACTGTCCACGACCTCCGCTATCTATTTCCACGGTGATTGCTGACCAGCCTGATGAATGCAACTCAATGCGATCAATCTTCGGGGATGGCTCGGTTGCATGGCAACTGATCGTCAGCAGGAGGATGAGCGAGGCAATTGGGAAGCGCATTAAGCGACGATCTCACGACAAGGCAACTTCCGCAACCGAGCGCGCGCCAAAGGCGTGCCACTGGCGAGTTATCCCCCCGTCATCCGCGCCAAAATCGCCTGCGCGGCGCTGTGGAACACCGCCCGCTCGTCCGGCGTGAAATCGGCGAACAAGTGCCCGCCCACGCCCGCCATCGCCGGAATTGTCTGCTGAAACAGCGCGCTGCCCGCAGCCGTCAGCCGCACCGGTTTGCGGCGGCGGTTGGAGGCATCCTCGCCCGGCTCGACCAGCCCGCGCGCGGTGAGGGCGGCGATGGCGCGGCTCACGTTCATCGGCGGCAGGCCCATGATTTCGGAAAGCTCGTGCCCGGCGAGCTCGCCTTCGCCGCCGAGCGCGAGGATGATCTTGAGGTCGTTGGCCGCGAGCCCCAGCGGTTCGGCCACGCCTTCGCGCATAGGCTGCGCGATGAACGTGGCGAGCTTGAGCAGATCGACGAGCAGCGCGGCATCTTCGCCCAGATCGAGATGGGGGCGGGCGGGGGCAGTTGTGGCGGGCATTTCCCGTGCGGCAATCTTGGTGGCCATCGCTCCGCTTATCGCGGCGGCGCGCGGGTTGGGCAAGAGGGGCTTGCAATGGCCAAATTAGTATGCCTTACTAACAAACGGTAGAACGGCTCCGCAGAGGGCTTTACAAGGAGAGGGCATCACCCATGGCGAAGACATCCACGCAATCATTGCGCCTGCTTGCTGCGGGCAGCGCCCTCGCGCTGGCGCTTGGTCAGGCGGCTCCGGCGCTGGCGCAAGCGGCCCCGCAGAACGCCCAGCCTGCTGGAGAAGCGGCGAGCGACGCGGGCGAGATCAAGGAAATCGTTGTCACCGCGCAGTTCCGCTCGCAGCGGCTGCAGGATACGCCGATCTCGATCACCGCGATTGATTCGGGCCTGCTTGCCTCGCGCAACCAGACCGACCTTTCGCAGATCGCTGCGCAGGCGCCCAACGTGGTGCTCAATGCGCAGGGCGGCGCTTATGGCTCGTCGCTCGGTGCCTCGATCCGCGGCATTGGCCAGTTCGATTTCAACCCGGCTTATGAACCGGGCGTCGGCATGTATGTCGATGACGTTTATCTGGCGACGCTGACCGGCGGCATCCTTGATCTGCTCGATCTGGACCGCGTGGAAATCCTGCGCGGGCCGCAGGGCACCAATACGGGGCGCAACTCCATCGGCGGCGCGATCAAGCTGTTTTCGAAGAAGCCGACCGAAGAAGGTAGCGGCATGGTCGAGGCGGTTTACGGCAGTCGCCAGCGCACGGACCTTCGCGGCAGTGCCAATTTCAAGCTGGCCGATGGGCTCTCTGCCCGCGTCTCGGGCGTCTACAAGCGCCAAAACGGCTATGTCGATCAGCTCGATTATGGCTGCGTGTTCCCCAACAATCCGCAAGGCATCGGCGCGCGGCCGAGCAGCGGGCAGGACTGCGTGATCGACAAGCTGGGCGAGCGCAATTACGCCGGCATCCGTGCCTCGGTCCGCTATAACCCCAGCGATGCCATCGATTACATCGTCTCGGGCGATTATACGTACGAGAACCGCACCAATGCGGCCGAAGTCGTCACGTCGGTGAACCCGGCGCGGGTCAGCAGCACCTATCTGTGCGGCCGGTTCTGCACGTTCGCGAACTTCTATGCACCGGGCAACATCGCGCCTCCGGGCCTTTCGATCCCCGGTCCGTGGGGCCAGGTGAAGGACGGGTACAACATGCCCAACCGCACGAAGTTCTCCGGCTGGGGCGTTTCGGGTAACGGCACGTTCAAGCTGGGTGACAATTTCAACATCCAGTCGATCACCGCCTACCGCGAATACAACACGCAGTGGGGCACCGACCACGACTTCACGCCGGACCTCAACGTGGTTGGGCAAGGGTACAACGACCTCAAGTTCTGGTTCTTCAGCCAGGAACTGCGCTTCAACGGCAAGATCGGTGACAAGAT
>JAIXYF010000422.1 GCA_027490345.1 Novosphingobium sp. | reverse complement strand
GTCGGCGTGCGCGCATCAGTGAAGTTGGCGTAGTTGATGAAGCGCGGATCATAGCCGGCAGGCGCGGTGCTGCCGCTAGTCCCGAAGCGTGTGGTGAAGGGAACAAACGCATTGTTCAGCGGAACCGCGGTGCCATCCTTGCCAACCAACCAGGGAATGCCGTCCGGCGTGGTCGAGGGACCGCCCGCATTGAGCAGAACTTGCGCACCCGAATCGTTGCGCTCGCGGGTGTAGTCACCGGCAAGGTTCACTTCAATATCCGGTGTTGCATCCCAGTGCAGCGCAATGCGCCCGGCAGAGAACGAACGGCCGCCCAGCGTACCGCGCTCGATGCCGTCACCCTTGGAGGTATTCGCCCGAACGTTCGAGTTCGGATTCGCCAGACCATAATCGAGCAGCGTGACATAGCCATCGGTGTTCTTGGTCGCGCCCGAAATGCGGGCAGAAAGCGTGTCGGTGATCTTGAAATCGGCCATGCCGCGCACGTCGATGCGGTTGAAGCGGCCATAGGTCGCCTGCAGATAACCGCCGCCTTCGCCGTTCGGCTTCTTGGAGAACAGCTTGATCGCGCCGCCGATCGAGTTGCGGCCTGCGAGCGTGCCCTGCGGACCGCGCAGAACTTCGACCCGCTCCAGATCCATCAGATCGAGCAGCGAGCTCGACAGCGTGGGGATGTAAACGTCATCGACATAAATGCCGACGCCCGGTTCCAGCGCGTAGTTGAAGTCGGTCTGGCCGATGCCGCGAATGAACGCGATCAGGCCGATACCGCCGCTCTGCGGCTGGTTGCGCAGCACCACGTTCGGCGCCTGGTTGGTGATCTGCGAAATGTCGGTCTGGCCGCGTGCTTCCAGGATCGCCGCGTTCACCGCGGTGATCGCCAGCGGCGTATCCTGCAGCTTCTGCGCGCGGAACTGCGCGGTAACGACGATTTCCGGTGTCGTGCTGGTCGCCGTCTCTTCAGCTGCCTGCGGCGTGCTGGCTTCCTGCGCGATAGCAGGCACTGCCATAAATGCTGCGGTCATGCCAGCAAGGCGCGCAATGCGCCGAGCGGCCATAAACTTGGCCATGGTACCCTCCCTCAGTTGACGATCAACTCGTTCAATCTGGTATAAGGCATAACAATTTTCGGGGAGGACGCAACAGCCTTATCATTAGGTAGCAAAGCGATTTGTGAAGTGTTGCTTTATCGCCACCACCACGCAGTCGCACGCATCTCGATGCTCACGCGCGGTGGGGCATCTGCGGGGCATCCGGGCAGATCAAAGGCCACATGCGGCACATGGTGTGCCCGCGCAGAATCGCTGTCATGCGTCTTGAACAGGATCGCCTCGTCCGCCGAAAGATCAAGGAACGCGTGCCAGCGGTGCGTCGCGCCATGCGCCACGACCAGACCTTCGAATGACCACTCGGGCTTGCCCGGCTCATCGAACACGGCATCAGCCGCAATCAGATCGGCCGCCGCCAGCGTCCGCGCATCGCAAAGTGCCAGCGGCACGTCCTGCGGCGCGGGGGAAAGCGCGCGCCACACGTTGTAATGCGCGCAGCGCGCAAAGGCGCGGCCCTTGGCTCCGCCTTGCGCAAACCGCGCCGCGGTGGAATCGGAAATGTCGATATGCGCAAAGCGCGCGGGCATCGAATTATTGAGGCTGCCCGCCAGCCCCGACCTTTCAGAAAACCGCAGCAGGCCGGGCGCGCCGACATGGACAAAGTCCGCGCCCGTTTCGGCCTGAACCAGTTCCTCGATCTCGCGCATATGGACGCGCGCCACTTCCTCGCGGTCCGCAAAATCGCGCACCGCGCTGGTGTGCGAGACGAGCTGGAACCCCTCCCGGTCGATGCTGCATCCCGCTGCGCGGCCATCCTGCACCGGCATCAGGACCGGCACGATCTCCACTTCATCCCGCTCATGCGCGTTCGCATAATAGCGCGGGCGGGCAAACTTGCGCCCCGAATAGGCGATCCACGCTTCCACCCGCGCCTCCTGCGATGTCAGCCGTTCAGCTGCTTTTCCAGATCGCCCAGCACCCTGTAGCAATCGAGCACTTTGCCCACCGACGAATTGGGCTCGCGCCCCTCGCGGATCGCGGAAATGAACTCGCGGTCCTGCAGCTCGATGCCGTTCATCGAAACATCCACCTGGGAAACGTCGATCTGCTCTTCCTTGCCGGTGAACAAGTCGTCGTAGCGCGCCAGAAATGTACCGGTATCGCCGATGTAGCGGAAATAAGTGCCCAGCGGTCCGTCGTTGTTGAACGAGAGCGACAGCGTGCAGATCGCGCCGCTCTCGCTCTGCAGCTGGATCGACATATCCATCGCAATGCCCAGCTCGGGATGCATCGGCCCTTGCAGCGCATTGGCCTTCACGATGCGCCCCGCCTGATAGGCAAACAGGTCCACCGTGTGCGCCGCATGGTGCCACAGAAGGTGATCGGTCCACGACCGCGCCTCGCCCTTGGCGTTGATGTTGCGGCGGCGGAAGAAGTAGGTCTGCACATCCATCTGCTGGACGTTGAATTCACCCGCCGTAATCCGGTTGTGGACATACTGGTGGCTGGGATTGAAGCGCCGCGTGTGGCCGACCATGCAGGTGAGGCCAGTGGCTTGGCTCTTGGCCAGCACCGCCTCGCTGTCAGCCCAGCTGTCCGCGAGCGGGATCTCAACCTGCACGTGCTTGCCCGCGTCCATGCAGGCAATAGCCTGCGAAGCATGCATCTGCGTGGGCGTGCACAGGATCACAGCATCCACATCATCGCGCGCCAGAGCATCGTCGAGCTCGGTCGACGAATGCTTCGCGCCATACTTGGCCGCCACAGCCGCCGCCTGTTCGGCTGTGCGGCTGATGATCGAGACGATTTCGACGCCCTCGATCAGCTTCAGGCCATCAAGGTGCTTCTCACCAAAAGCGCCGGCACCGGCGAGTGCTATCCTCATGCGTCAGGCTCCAGAACGATATGGCCGATGGCCGTGTTGCTGCAGGGAATGTGGTAATGGCGGTGCAAGGTTTTAACCTTCTGGCCCAGCGCGCCGCGCATGATCAGCCACATCACCATTTCGATGCCTTCGCTGCCCGTCTCCCGCAGATATTCGATATGCGGGATCCACCGCGCCGCGTCGCTATCGCTCTCCAGCATGTCGAGGAACTTGTTGTCCCATTCGCGGTTCAGCAGCCCGGCGCGCGGGCCCTGCAGCTGGTGGCTCATCCCGCCCGTGCCCCAGATCTGCACGTTGAGATCTTCAGGGAAGCTGGCGACCGCGCGCGCGATCGCCTCGCCCAGCGCCCAGCAGCGGTTGCCCGATGGCGGCGGATAGGTGACGACATTGACTGCCAGCGGAATGACGGTGGTCGGCCATGCCTCGCATGCCCCGAACATCATGCTGAGCGGCACGGTGAGGCCATGGTCAACGTCCATCTCGTTGATGATCGTCATGTCGAACTCGTCGAGGATCAGGCTCTGCGCGATATGCCAGGCAAGGTCGGGATGGCCGATGACATCGGGCACCTTGCGCGGCCCCCAGCCCTC
>JAIXYF010000065.1 GCA_027490345.1 Novosphingobium sp. | reverse complement strand
GCGCTGGTTGAGCCGTTCGAGCGGCCCGCCGTTATCGGCGCTGAGCGAAAGATCAAGCGCGCGCTGCAGCAGCGCAGGTTCGATGGCCTTGCCGCCGCCGTGGACTTTCTCCAGCACATCGACAAGGCCGCCTTCGGCGCCGTCCTTGCAGACGATCCCTTCGACGCCGGCGCGCATCACCGCCAGCAGCTGGCGGTCATTGATCCCCGCCGTCAGCAGCACGATCGCGCGCTTGTCGCCCTTGGCACGCAGCGCCTGAAGCGCCTGCACCCCGTTCATGCCGGGCATGTTGATATCGAGCAGCACGATATCGGGATCATGCGTGGCGATGGCGGCCAGCGTTTCCTCGCCGCTGGCGGCACTGGCCACGACCTGAAACCGGCTGCCGCGCAGCACCGCCTCGACACCGGCGCGAATGAAACCATGATCATCGGCAACAAGAACGGGAATCATCAGGCAATCCTGTTTGGCAGGGTGATATCAAGTAAAGCGCCCGGTCCATTATGACAGATTGCGAGTGTTCCGCCCAGAGCCTCCACGCGCTCGCTGATGGAGCGCGGCCTGAGCAGACCTTGGCGCGCACCGAACCCGCTGCCATCATCCGCGATGCGCAGGCGCAGCCCGCGGCCTCGCTCGTTGCCCAGCGTCACCCGCACTTCGGTGCAGCTGCCGTGCCGCGCGGCATTGGCCACGGCCTCGCGCACCACCTGCCGCAGCTCGTGCGCCAGACCGATCGAGACAGGCAAGGGCCGCGCCTCGGCATCAAGCCGGACAGCGATGTGCCAGTGCTGGCTCATTTCGGCGAGCAGGGTGTCCAGTTCCTCGACCAGATCGGTGCGCCGGTCGCCTTCTTCGCCCCGGCGAAGGCGCTGGATCATGGCGCGCAGTTCTCCTTGCTCGCGCCGCAGCGCCGATTTCAGGTTCTCGATCTCTCGGGTCGGGTCGTGGCCTTCGCGAATCCAGCGCGAAAGTGCCTCGATCCTGAACAGGGTCCCAGCCAGAAACTGTGCCACGCTGTCGTGAAGGTCGCGCGCCAGCGAATCGCGCAGCGCCGCGGCCGATGCGGCCTGCGCCAGTTCGGCCAGATCCTCCCGGTCAAGCTCTGTGCTGAGATGGTGGCCGATCATCTCGACCAGCGGCAGATCGTCGATGCTCATGTCGTGGATGCCCCAGATGAGCAGCTGGCCTGGGCCTGCCGCTGTCTCGAACGTCACGATCATGGCCACCTCGGCGCCGCAATATGCGGCCAGCGGAGCATTGACCGGGCCCGCAAGCGCCAGCGGATAGGATCGCGGCCGGCTGACGATGCGGCGCCCGCGCCGGCAGTCGATCAAGGCGGCCCGGTCCGGTTCGCCAAAGCTGCCGTCCAGCGCGTCGGGCCCCAGCCGGTCCACGATCACGGCATAGCCGGTGTCGCGCAGCAGTTCCGTCCACGGTTCTTCGCCGTGCGGCACGGCAATGGCGGCGCCGCGCGCCTGAAGCGTGGCGCGCGCGAACGCGAGCGTGTCGGTCAGGATCGCATTGCGGCGTTCGCCGGGCGTACCGGGGGTGCGCGGCATGGGCGCCGAGCGCGGCCCGCGCTGTTCGCCGCCCAGCCACACCATCATCAGCGACAGCACGCCCAGATACATCAGGCGCCGCGGATAGCGATAGGGATCGATCGGCAGGTCGAGCAGAAACAGGCTGGCACCGATCACGCCGTTGAGCACGACGAGTGCAATCGCGGTCCAGGCCACGGCATGCCAGCCCCATCGCAGGGTGGCGCTGATCAGCAGAAACGCGGTCAGCGCCATGAACGGACTGCTGAAATCCGCCTTGCTCGCCTCGGAAAAGTAGACCGCCATGACAAACGCCAGCGTATCGATTGCGTGGGCGGCAGGCGCGAGGCGGAAATCCCACCACCAGTTCGTCCAGGCAATCACGATCATCGCGCACGCGCCAAGAAGATAGCAGGCCAGCAGCTGATAGGCGGCAGCATTGGTGGTGGCGGCCGCCGAGGGGTCGAAATAAAGCGCCAGCAGGAACACCAGCGCCATTGCCGCGCGGCTGATCGCCAGAACCTTGCTGGTTCGCCGTGCAAAGAGCCTTTGCCGCTTCACGCACTTTCCGCCGGGTTAATCACAAGTTTAATCTATCTTAGGGGAAACTATGATGTCTTTGGTAAGCCCGCGACAAGGCGGGTAGAGGTGGTTTGCGGCAGATGGCGCCAGTTTGCGAGTTGTTCTTGCGGTCTGGCGCTTATTAATCCATTTTTATCGCCGCGATGGCGCTATCGGGGTAGTGGTCAACCAATATGAGCAAGTCTGACCCCACTGTGGCTGCGCCGCCTCCGCCGGGGGGCGACGATCCGGCACAAGCAGAGCCGCTGCTCCCCGCCGGTGTTGCATCGTCAGAGCCTGCGCATGTTCTCGCCGGGCTGACCGACAAGCAGCGCGCTGTGCTTGATCTTCTGATCGAGCACAAGACCTCGAAAGAGATCTCGCGCCTGCTCGGCATTTCTCATCATACGGTTGATCAGCGGATCATGCTGGCACGCGCCAAGCTGGGCGTGGCCACCCGCGGCGAAGTGGCCCAGGCCTATCGCCGGCTGGTCGCCGAGGCGGTTGCGGCTGCGGCCGCTCCTACGGTTTCCAATCCGGTCTCCACTCTGGCCACCACTGCCATTCCCGACGCATCTTTATACGAACGATCCGTATACGATTTTTCCGATGTCGCCGCGCCGCTCGATGCCCTGCATGAACGCGTCAGGGAAGACCGGACGGACTGGCTCCGACCGCAGCAAACCCGGACTGATGCGCTGCCACGGGCAACGTATCAGGGCGGCGATGCTCTGGCCGAACCATACCACCGCGTCCTCCCGGAGATGTTCGACGGGCCTTACGGAACACTCGTGCGGCTGGGGACCATTGCGGTCTTTGCCATGTTCCTGATCCTGATCGTCCTGGGCGGGTTGGCGATGTTTGCGCAGCTTTCGCAGATTATCCCCCACTGACCAGACGCGAACCTCTCCTCGCACTTGGATCAACGCGGGCCCCGGGGGGCTCCTGGCATGGAGAGACTGTCATGAATGCATTCGTCAAAGAGACCGCGACCGAAATGCCGATCTCGGTGGCACAGCTGCGCATTGCCCGCGATCTGCACCAGGCTGAAGCCGCGCTGGATGAAGCGCTGGTGCGTCAGGCCCAGTTGCTTCAGACCATGATCGGCGCGCGGCGCGAAACCGGTGTCGGCCCGTTCGTTGGCCAGGAAGCCCTGATGCGGCTGGTGAAGAGCCAGCAGGCCACGCTGGATGCCGGCGGCGAACTGGCCCGCGTCCATGGCCGCCTCAGCGCGATCGCCACTGAAACCTGCGGCGGCAACGATGCCTGCCCGCCTGCAGCGCTGCTCGAAGAGGCCGATCGTGCCGAAGCTGCAGCATCGGTCCGCGCGGCCTGATGCCTGAGTTGTCCGCTAGCAGGGGATCCTGATGCGCGATGGTGTGGCTATGGCTTCTTCGTCTGGCGCTGGTTGCCACCGTGCTGTTCGCGGCTCGCAAAGGAGACGAGCCGGAACGGCTGGTGGCGATCGTGCTGCTATCCACATTCGCTCTGGATGTGGGCAACCACACGTTGTTCGGCGATCCGGCCTGGTACACGGTCAATCCGGGGCACCTGGTGATCGACACCTGGGCGTTCTTCACCCTGCTCTGGGTGGCGCTTTATGCGAATCGCGGATGGCCGCTGTGGGTTTCGGCCTCGCAAGTCCTCGTGGTGCTCGGCCATGTCGCCAAGCTCTGGGAAGTGGACATGGTGCGCCGGGCTTACTGGACGATGACGCAAATGCCGTTCCTGTTCCAGCTGGTCGTCCTGGCCATTGGCACTGCAGCGCATGTGGAGCGCCAGCGCCGCATCGGCCGCTATCATTCATGGAGGCTGGCATGAAGGCGCCCGCCCGATATTGCTCTGCCCGATACTGCAGGGCAGGCGCCGCCGCGGCGGAGCGGCGGTCATGACCGCGCGCCTCGTCCGCCGCCATGAGCGCACTCGTCGCCGCCCACCGCTGCGCTGCGCGCTGCTGGCCGAGCAACTGGCCGGCACCCGGTCGAGCGAGGAGCCCGAAGGCCCCGGCCTGCCCGATGAAATGCCGAACGCCAGGGTGCAGTCGGCGGATGCGAGCGCGGCCTCGCTCTCGGCAGGTTTGCACCGGGCCTCGGCACGGATCACGCCCGAGGCGCGGCTGGCCTTCGCTCGTGAAACCTATGCCATCCGCCGCCGGCGCGACCGGCACCTGCCGGGGGATCTGTTTGGCGAGCCGACGTGGGATATCCTGCTCGATCTCTATGTCGCCACGCGGGAAAACCGCCCGGTACCCACCACCAGCGCTTGCATCGGGGCCGATGTTCCGCCCACCACGGCGCTGCGCTGGCTGCGCATCCTTGAGGCGCGGGGGCTGGTCGAGCGCGAGGAAGACGGCCGCGATGGCCGCCGCACCTTCGTCCGGCTTTCTGCTCAGGGGCTGGCCGCAATGGACGACTGGCTGCACGTGGCGCTGGCCACGCTGGATCATGCGGTCGGCACGCTCATGCGCCAGCCGCCGCCATTGGCCGAAGCAGCCGAATAGGGCCGCTGTTCCGGGCTGTCTGTCCCGCCGTGCTTGACCGGCGGGGCTAACCAGCCTAAGGGCGCGGTGTCCCAGGCGGTCTTTCGGCCAATCGGTGGCACAGAGCTGAACATTGCCGGTGTGCGGCAAGTAGGGCCTCGATGGCGGATTTCCGCTGGTCGTTGGCCCTCTTGTGTTTGGTTCCCGCATTTCCGAATCGGGGCATGCATCACGCATGTTCGAGACGGGGGCAGGGCCGGGCAGTTTCGTGATCCGTCAAAGTAACCCGGTGG
>JAIXYF010000014.1 GCA_027490345.1 Novosphingobium sp. | reverse complement strand
CAAGATCGAGCCGCCCCTGATCGACCAGTCGCAGCACGCCCAGCGCGGTGACGAGCTTCGAGATCGAGGCAACGCGGACGGGATCATCGGCCGTTGCGGCGCGGCCTGCGGCGCGATCCGCGAGGCCTTCGGCGAGGGCGGGGCGGATGGTGTGCCGGTCGAACGTGACGGTGACCGTTGCGGGCGCTTCCGCCGCTGCTGCCGCCGGGAGCAGCAGCATGGCCAGCAGGGCCAGCGCCGCTTTCATCCCAGCCCCAGCTTGCCAAGGCGCGGGCGGACCAGCGGCACCGTCAGCATCGTGCTGGCCACCGCCATCAGCAGCATCGCGGTGAAGGTTTCGGCAGTGATGATCTGCTTGTCGAGCAGGACGTTGACGAAGATGATCATGATCAGCGCTTTGGTCTGCAGCATCCAGCCGATCACCGCAGCCTCGCCCTTGGGCCAGCCCAGAATGCGGCCTGCAAGGTGGACACCGGCGAGCTTCCCGATCACGGCAGCGCCGAGGAACAGCGCTGCCGCGCCGAACACGGCGATCCCGCCAACGCCCCAGTTCGTGCGCAGGCCGGTGGACAGGAAAAACACCGGCATGACCGCCAGCAGCAGAAACTCGCGGAACCCATCCAGCCGCGCCCGGTTATACCATTTGGCATCGAGCACCGCGCCCGCCAGGAACGCGCCGACCATGAAGTGCAGGCCCGACCAATCGGCCGCAAAGCCGCACCCTGCAAGCCAGACTAGGCTGACATACCAGCGGTCGTTCTCACCGATCCGAGCGATCAGCTGGCGTATGGCCCACGCCGCCAGCGCGAACCCGGCCAGAAACAGGCCCTGCCGCCCGACGCGCTCCCAATCGAGCAGGATCAGCGCCAGCACACCCCAGATCAGCACGTCATCGAGGCTGGCATAGCGCAGCAGACGCTGGCCGAAGGGGGTGCGGAAGATGTGGAGCTTTTCCATCAGCAGCACGAGGATGGGCAGCGCGGTGACCGCGCAGGCCATGCCGATGCCGAGAACGGCCTGTCCGAAATTGCCTTTTGGCCCGATCCAGCCCGGCTGCTGCAGCAGAACCGCAGCGGCGCCTGCACCGAGGACAAGCGGGAGCAGCAGCGCGCAGCCCGCCGTGATCGTGGTCTCGCGCCAGTTATCGAGCGCATCGCCCAGATCGAGTTCGAGCCCGGCGGCAAACACGAACATCATGACTGCCCACCACGCGACACCGTTGAGTGCGGCAATCACCTGCGGGTTGAACACGAAGGTGTAGTAGGCGGGGAACACTGCGCCGAGCACGCCGGGGCCAAGCACGATGCCGCCGATGATCTGCACCACGACCAGCGGCGCATAATGATCGGTGCGCAGCAGCCGCCAGACCGCATAAGGCACGGCCAGAATGATCGTCAGCGCGATCAGGAAGATTTCCGAGGTGCTCAATGTATCAGGCTCATTGTAGGGAAAGGCAGCCGGAGGATCCTGGCTGGCCCGTGATCATCCGGGGTTCCCGGCGAAACTGGCAATACCGGCAATAGCCACAAATCCGGACCAGCGGGATAGCCTAGAGGGGATTATCCAGCTTGATGATCGCCTCGGTGCTCTTGCGCTGATCGGTGTGCAGTTCGCGCGGTTTGCCGAAGCTGGCGATCACCGGCGCATCGCGGCCATAGATATCCGCGAAGCTGCGCATCAGCCCGGTTACGTCGCGTGCGACGGTGAAGTAGGTGACGTAGACCGCCCAGGGCTTGGTCATCGGTACCTTGGTATATTTGCCCGAGAGATTGTATTCCACCGCAGTTTCCGGCGGCAGGTCTGCGCCGAGGATCGCCATCGTCATCGCCAGCTCGGTGGCGCGTTCGGCGCGGATGCAGCCGTGGCTCAGTGCGCGTGCGGGCAGGGCGAACAGATTGCGGTTGGGCGTGTCGTGAATGTAGATCGCGTGCT
Organism: Novosphingobium sp.; assembly: GCA_027490345.1. Taxonomy (GTDB): domain Bacteria; phylum Pseudomonadota; class Alphaproteobacteria; order Sphingomonadales; family Sphingomonadaceae; genus Novosphingobium. The sequence continues at coordinate 2,036 of JAIXYF010000014.1, read as the reverse complement.
CGTTAGGCATGTCGAGCTTCATCTTGCCCAGCGAATTGGTAGCGCCGGGCTGCTGCACCACGGTGATCGTGCCATCGGCGCTCTTCGTGGCGACATAGCCCTGCCGCTTGGCCGATGCGGGGCTGGCGATCAGCCGCTTGCCCAGCCCTTCGCCCACCACGATCGATTGTGGTACGGTCCATGTCGGGTTGAAGACGACATTTTTGACCTGTTCGGCCAGCTGCGGCGTGGCGGTCTTGCCCGGCTTACCGACGATGGCGCGGTACGTGCGGATAATCTTGTTGTTCACCGTCAGCCGCAGCTCCTGCTCCGGCACGTTGATGATCAGATACTGCAGGCCCAGATCGCGCCCCAGCCAGCGCCAGCGGTCCATGTTGGCCTTGATCATTGCGATCTGCCGGGGCTCCTTGGCCTTGGGCAGCATATCGCGCAGCAGCGCATAGTCCGGGTGCGTGGGCGCCAGCGATGCCAGCACGCCGGGAATGTCGTGCGTTTCGGTGGCCTGCGCCAGAAGCTGGGAATTGGGATGCAGATCCTGATCGGGATCGACCGCAAACCACTGCACGCGCGCCGGCATGGGCGTGCGCCCATCGCGCAGATCTTCTGCCAGCCAGACGAACAGGCGGCTGGCCATGGTATCCAGATCGGCGCCTTCGCCCTTGGCGATCTGCGCGGCAAGCTTCGCCGGTTCATAATCCGCCGGGGCCAGCCCTTCGGCGCCGATAGCCTTGATTGCAGCAAGCAGCGCTTTGGCATCCGCCAGCGTCCAGTAGGCCAGCGGCGGCGGCGCAGGCTGGAACGTGGCAGCGGGCGCCGTACTGGCTGTTGCCGGGGCCGGGGCTGAAGTCTTTGCCGCCTGCGGGGCCGGGGCAGAAGCGGTCGCGGCGGGCGGTGCTGCATCGGGCTTCGCCGTTTGCGCCGTGGCCGTCAGGTCCACCGGTCCCTGCTGTGCTGCGGCGGGCGTGAAGCACGCTGCCCAGCCCAGCCCAGCCCCACCCAAGAGGCTGCCGAGACATTTGCGATGGATTGTGCGCATGATTGTGAGATTCCCTGTTGGCCGCGCGGGCCTGCGAACGTGATTCCTGCCTCAAGCCGCCGCCGCAATCAAGCAAGCCTGCTGACTGATTGCTGAATCAGCCGCCCAAGGTGTCCCCTGCGGCCTTTGCACTGCGGGAACGGGCTCGCTATGGGCGGGCGATGAAGCGCACTGCCCCCTTGCTGCCCATTCTTGCCGCGCTCACGGGCCTTGCCTGTTTTGGCGTGATGGACGGGTTCATGAAGATCGCCTCGGTGGCCGTGGGGGCCTATGCTGCGCTGTTCTGGCGCAACCTTGTGGGCTCCCTGATCATGCTGCCGGTGTGGCTGGCGCGCGGCAACAAGGATGGCAGCCGCAGCCTGCCCGGTCGCGCGGCGATGAAGCTCCACCTCATGCGCTCGGGCGTTTCAGGCGTGATGGCGGTGCTGTTCTTCTATGGCCTTGCGCGCACGCCGGTGGCCGAAGCCATGGCGCTTTCGTTCATCGCACCGCTGTTGGCGCTTTATCTGGCGGCAGTGACACTGGGTGAGGAGCTTTCGCGGCGCGCGGTGGCGGGTTCGGTGCTGGCACTGGCCGGGGTTGGTGTGATCGCGGCGGGCAAGTTCGGCGGGCAATATGATGCCGAAAGCGTGCGCGGGTTGATCGCCATTCTGTTTTCGGCGGTGCTTTATGCCTGGAACCTCGTGCTGCAGCGGCGGCAATCGCTGCTGGCGGGGCCAGAGGAAACTGCGTTCTTCCAGACCTTGTTCATCTTCTGCCTGCTCGGCCTTGGCGCCTGGTGGTTTGCGCCCCCGCCGCCCGCGCAGATGTGGCTGGTGTTGGCAGCTTCTGCGGTACTGTCTACCGGCTCGCTGATGTTGCTGAGCTGGGCCTATGCCCGAGCCGAGGCGCAAGTTCTGGTGCCGCTGGAATACACCGCGTTCATCTGGGCGGCGCTGACCGGGTGGGTGGTCTTTGCCGAGCCGCTGACTTTGCGCACACTGGCCGGCGTGGTGCTGAT
>JAIXYF010000388.1 GCA_027490345.1 Novosphingobium sp. | reverse complement strand
ATCCGCTCCACCGCGCCGCCCGATGCAAGGAAGCTGTGCGCCTTGTAAAGCGAGTGCGCGATGATGTGGAGCAGGGCCAGCGGGAATAGCGCGAGGCCGCACTGCATGATCATGAACCCCATCTGCGCGACGGTCGACCAGGCAAGCGAGGTCTTCACCGCCGGCTGGGTCAGCATCACCAGCCCGCCGAACATCGCGGTGAACCCACCGATCCTCACCAGTCCCGCCATCACCCCCGACGAGAGCAGCATGACATCGGCAAAGCGGATCAGCAGGAAGCCGCCCGCATTGATCACACCGGCATGGAGCAGCGCCGAAACCGGGGTAGGAGCTTCCATCACCTCGGTCAGCCAGCCATGCAGCGGAAACTGTGCCGACTTCAGCAGTGCGGCCAGCGCGAGCAGAGCGGCGGCGGTCATCGCGCCATATCCCCCCATCCCGGCTTGCGCCGAGGTCAGGATCGCGGCGAGATCGGTCGTGCCATAAGCGCCGAACAGAAGCAGTGCAGCGCCTAGCAGCGCGGCATCCCCCGCGCGGGCGGTGACGAACTTCTTGCGCGCGGCGCGCTGTGCGGCAACCCGTTCGGGATAGAACAGCAGCAGCCGGTGCAGCGCCAGACTGGTCGCAATCCATGCGCCGATCAGCTGGACCAGCGAACCCGCCGTCACCAGCAGCATGACCATGGCCAGCGTTGTCGCCAGCCAGGCCATGAACCGCCCGTGCCGTTCCTCGCCGTCCAGATAGACGCGCGCATAACGCACCACGATCCAGCCGACAAAGCTGACCAGCAGCAGCATGACCGCGCTGATCAGATCCAGCCGGAAGGCCAGCAGGGGCATGGCGGGGCCTGCTGCTGCAACGACGAGGGTGGAAGGTCCGCTCAGGCCCACGATCACCATGGTGCCGATGGCCAGCGCTAGCGCAGACAGCGCCAGCAGTTCGATCAGCGCCAGTGCGCTGCGGCCGATGCGGTGCGGCCTGGCAAAGCCGAGTGCAGCAGCAAGGGCCAACAGGGCGGGCGGGACAAGAACGGCATGGGGCATGGTCTGGGCTCCGGTGGAGGGCTGTCCGTCGATCCCGCGTCGTCTAACGAAATGTTGCCGATGCTAAAAATTCATTGTTTAGCCGCTGTCGTTCACTTTAAGTGAACGATATGGCAGACTTCAACTACAACCACCTCCGCTATTTCTGGGCCGTGGCGCAGGACGGAAACCTTTCGCGCACGGCCGAGCGGCTCAACGTCTCGCAGTCTGCGCTTTCGGTGCAGATCCGCAAGCTGGAGGACCGGCTGGGCCATGCGCTGTTCGAACGGCGCGGGCGGGCGCTCCACCTGACCGAGGCGGGTCGCATCACACTGGATCATGCCGAGGCGATCTTCACCACTGGCGATGAACTGCTGGGCACGCTGCGGGAAACCGGCGCGGCGCGGCAGGCGGTCCGGATCGGCGCCCTCGCCACGCTTTCGCGCAATTTCCAGTTCAGTTTTGTCAGCCCGCTGCTGGATCGCACCGATATCGAAGTCGTGCTGCGCTCGGGCAGCCAGGGCGAACTGCTGCTGGCGCTGCAGTCGCTGGCGCTCGATGTGGTCCTGACCAATCAGGCACCGGCGAGCGATGCCCTCGCGCCGGTCATCGTGCACCGATTGTCAGAGCAGCCTGTGAGCCTGATCGGCACGCCCGCGCTGCTGGGGCAGACGCGGGCCGTGGCGCAGCTGCTGCAAACGCATCCGGTGATCCTGCCGACAGCCGGGGGTGGCGTGCGCAACGGGTTCGATGCGCTGACCGACCGGCTGGGCCTGCGCCCGCAGATTGCCGCCGAAGTGGATGACATGGCGATGATGCGCCTGCTGGTGCGCGAGGGGCACGCGCTGGGGGTTTTGCCGCCCATCGTGGTACGCGATGAACTGGGCACGGGAATGCTGGTGGAAGCCGAAGCGCTGCCCGGGATTGCCGAGACGTTTCTGGCGGTCACGACGCGGCGGCGGTTTCCCAATCCGGTGGTGCGCCAGTTGATCGACCGGGCGATGCACGACCGGTTTGATCACGCCTGAACGCAGCGCGCCGCGCCATCCCTGTCAGATCATGTCCATGTCCGGGTTCGAGGAAAGCACCTGCAAACATATCGTATCGAGCAGCGGCTGCATGGCGACAGGCTTGAGCAGCATATCCTGCGCCCCGGCTTCCTGGCAGTCTTGCTGGATGCCTGAGCCGGTATCGGCGGTGATCACCACGATCGGAATGTCGGCCTTGGCATCGCGCCGTGCCCGGATCTGGCGGGTGACTTCCAGCCCGTCCATCCCCGGCATGCGCAAATCGACCAGCACGATATCGAACTCTTCCTGCTCCAGCTTGGCCAGCCCGTCCGGCCCGTCCACACCTTCCTCGTAGCCGATACCGACCACGCCCAGCATGTCGCGCACGACCAGCCGGTTGATCGGATCGTCTTCGATATACAGCGCCTTGATCTGGATCGCCTGCGCGTCATCCGCTTGCGGCGCGGTCGGGGTCTGGCCCTCGTAAGTCATGCTGCGGCTCTTCCTGGTTTGTCTCCGGCCTCAACCATTGCCGGAATCATGGTGTTTACTCCCGCCCGCAGCGCTGCTGCCGACATCGGGCGGGAAAGGATGCTGGTCACGCCCAGGGCGGCGGCGCGGGCCCTTGCATCATCGCCGATCGCGCCTTGCACCAGCGCCAGGACGGGAACGGTGCGGCCTGCCCATGCGGGATGCGCCAGCAAGGCGGCGAGGCCGTCCCAGCCGCCGACCGAGGCCACATCTGCCACGATCAGCGCAATCCCTTCGCCAGCGGCATCGGCTGCTGCGCCGGCATCCATGCAACCGGCCACGTCAAGCTCATCTGAGGCGATGGCCTTGGCCATGACATTGCGGCCCAGCGGGCTGGCCTCGATCAGCAACACGGTGCGCGGCGGGGCGATGCTGGCCGCTGCGACCCCATCTGTGGCTTGCGTTTCGGCACTCGGCGCGCTGGCGCTGTCTTCCTCGGGCAGGGGCACGGTCAGCGTGAACGTCGATCCCTTGCCCACCGCGCTCGTCAGGCTGACATCGCCGCCCATGGCGCGCGCCAGATTGCGGCTGATGGCAAGGCCAAGCCCCGTGCCGCCATATTGGCGCTGGGTGCTGTTATCGACCTGATGGAACGACTTGAAGATATCCTCGGCGTGCTCCGGCGCGATGCCGATGCCGGTATCGGAAATTGCGATCCGCAGCTGGCCCCCGGTGGTGGTGGCAACCAGCCTGACTTCGCCCGCTTCGGTAAACTTCACCGCGTTGGACAAGAGATTGAACGTGATCTGCCGGACAAGGCGCGGATCGCACAGCACCAGTTCGGCGCATCCGGCCAGATCCACCTTGACCGCAATGCCGCGCGCGGCGGCCTGACTCTTCCACAAGTCGGCCACGCCGCCCAGCAGAGGGCGCAGCCGGGTGAGTTCGGGATCGACGTTGACCCCGCCGGTTTCCATCTTGGCCACATCGAGAATGTCGTCGACCAGCGCTTTCATTGTGGTGCCAGCATCGTGCACGATCTTTACCCGGTCACGCACCGCGCCGGTGACGCTCCTGTCGCACAGCAGTACCTGCGTCATGCCCAGAATGCCGTTGAGCGGGGTGCGGATTTCGTGGCTGGTTGTGGCGAGGAACCGCGTCTTGGCATCCAGCGCGCGCTCCAGCTCGGCATTGGTATCCTGCAGCGTAATGTTGGCACGCGCTACTTCATTGCGGCTCAGGCGGATCGCGCGCAGGGCCTTCACCAGCCCGCTGACTACCAGCCCGGCGATCAGCAGCAGGCCGATCAGCCCGTAGAACGTCAACCGGTCATAGCGTTCGCGCGATTTCTGCAGGGCAATGTCGGTTTCCAGCTTCTTGGCCCGCACGCGCGAAAGCTTGAGTTCCTGATTTGCGAAATCGAATTGCGCCGCCATCAGCGCGGCATTGGTCGATGCCATCACCGCGCGGCGTTCCTCGTCGAGCCGCTGGTAGGCGCGGGCATGGGCGAGCGCGAGCGGGTAGTTGCCCACCGCGGCATAGACCTGGGCGGCCAGATCATGGAAATCGACATATTCGTGATTGGTGGTGGCCGGATCCTGCCCCTTGAACAGGAGATCGAGATTGGCGCGCGCACCTGCGGCATCGCGGCCCGCCCAATCGATCTGGGCCTGCACCCCATGGAGGAACGCCGCAAGATCGGGATCGCGCGCACCCCTGGAGGCAAGCCCCTGCGCCACGAGTTGCCGGGCCGCACCGCGATTGCCGGCGCGCACTTGTGCCGAGGCCATGTTGGTCAGGATGCTGGTGACGAGATCGTCATTGTCCATCGCCCGGGCGATGTCGAGCGCCTGACGATAGCGGACGAAGGCTTCGGGATAACGCTTCAGCTCGATCAGCGCATCGCCCTGGTTGTTACGCGCGGCCACGCGGATGGCCGGATCGTCGAACAGTTCCGCCGAGTCGGCATAATACTTGAGCATCCGTTCAAAATCGCCGGCCTCGAAATAAAGCGTGCCGATATACTGCAGCACTTTGGCCTGGCTGCGGCGCTCGCCCGTGGTCTCGAAAATGCGAAAGGCGCGCTGGTAGACCGAAAGCGCGGTGACGACATCGCCCTTGGCCCGCGCGATCTGGCCGATAGTGGCCAGCAGATCGCCATTGAGCTTTGATCCGGCTGCGAATTGTTCCACCACCTTCAGCGCGGCCTTGGCGACGGCATCGGCCTGATCCGCCCGATCGGTGCGGTTAAGCGATTCGGCTTCCAGCCAGTGGCCCTGGGCTTGCGCCAGTTGGCGTTCGCGCGGATCGGCAATCGGGCTGGCTGCGGCAATCGCTTGCTGCGCAAGGGCAAGGGCGGTGGCGGGATCGGCTAGCATCGCGGCGCGCGATTCGCTGATCAGCTTTTCGAACTTCGCGGGCTGCGCAGCCGCAGACAGGGGCAAGGCCCATGCCGCAAGCCACAGTAGTATCAGCCCGAACGAAGAAAAGCGCATATCATGAATCCACGGAAAGCTTCCGGGATATGCGCGAAACAGCGTTCAAATTTGGTTAAATTCCTGCTGACCTACAGCCCGAGCTTGAGGCGCACGCCGCTTGCCATGCCTTGGGCATTGCGGGCGCCATCCCGCAGGTCGGCGCGGCCGAACAGCGAAAGTTCGCCCAGCCCGTGCTGCAGCGGCAGGCCATAGTTCACCTCGCCCACCAGCCGCGCGCGCTCCTGGATCGCCAGCGATTGGGTGACGGGGCCCAGCGCGCCGGTTTCGCGGTCGATCACGCCCAGCGTGGTCAGTTCCACCCCGCCATCGGTTACCGCCAGCGGCTGTGAGAACGAGAAGCGCAGCTGATCGGTGCTGCGTACCACGCCCGATTTTGCGATGGCAAAGGCAAAGGCGGTTGCGCCCAGCCCGCCACGCCCGGTGCGTAGCGCCGCACCGCCATCGCGGCTGCGGCTGGTGCTGCGCGTGCCCGATGCGGAGATCAGCAGCCCGGCAGCCGGCGCGATCGAGCCGCCCAGCGTGAAGGCTTCGGTGTGCGAGCCGCCGACCAGGCCATCGAGCGTGTTGGAGCGCACGCCGAGCAGGCCGCCGGTTTCCAGCAGCGAGGTCAGGGTCGCGCTCAGGCTCAGCCACGGGCGCGGGGTGTAATCAACCTGCAGATTGCGCGCGGCCGCGCCATAGCGCCCATCGGGTGCTGCAAGGCCGCGGTTGTCGAGGGCGCCGCGCTCAAGCCCATCGCTCAGGCTGCGCGCGGCGCTGCCCAGCGAGTCGGGCCGGGTCTGGCTGTTGCCGATGGTGAAGCGCAGGCCCGGCTGCACGGCCAGGCTGGCCCGCATGTGCGCGCCGCCCGATGCGAAACCGGCAATGGGGTTCACACCGCCGTCCAGCGGCGCATAATCGCTTTCCAGCCCAAAGCCCGATTGCAGCGTATTGAGCGTGTTCGCGCCCTGGCCCACGGTCACGCTGAAGCGCTCGCGCGCATCGCTGATGGTCAGGCTGTTTTCCGCGCGGAAGTTGCGGGCCGCCCGCTCATTGGGGCCAACCGGCATAAGCCGCGAGCGCAGCGCCAGCTTGAAGCCTGCGCTGACCGGCAGCGCAGCCGCGGCGCCCGTATCGCTCAGCGCCAGATGTCCGCCGACATTGGCGATGGCCGGCGCACTGGCCCATGCCACCAGCCGGTTATAGACGAAATCCTGAAAATAGAGCGAGCCGACCTTGGTGCCGACCAGACCGGGCGAAACCGGCAGCAGAAAATCGCGCGACGTCCCGCCGACCACTTCGAACGCGCTGATATAGGCGCCTTGCGTGGCCCAGGCTGCCCGGTTGGTGCTGCTGCGCACCGCGCTCACGGTCTGCGGCGTGGAAACGCCATTGCGGACGGTGTAGTAGATCAGATTGTTGAAATTGAGCGGTGATTGTGCCGCCTGAACATCGAGCAGGCCCCAGCCATAGACCGGATCGACGCCGGGCGCGCCCAGATCCTTGGCCGAGCGCAGGATGATCTGAGCGGTTTCCAGCGGGAAGTTCTTGAGCCAGGGCCAGCGCCCCTGCAGCAGCGCGACTGTGCCCGCCACCAGCGGCGCGGCCAGCGATGTGCCCGAATAGCGCGCCACGCCGCCCTGCCCGTTGGACGCCAGCACGTTCTCACCGGGGGCGACAAGGAAGTAGTTCCGCAGCGGCCCGCCCTGCCCGAAAGCGGCGGCGGTATTGCATTTGCCGCCAACCAGCAGGCAGGCGTTGCCCGGGCGGTTGGAGAAGGTGGAGATCACGTTGTTCGAATCGACCGAGCCGACGACAAGGAACGAGATGCCCTTGGCCGCCGACCACTGCACGTTCTTGGTCTGGCTCAGCCCGTCGTTGCCCGCCGCGATGACCGAGACGACATTGTTGGCCCGCACCGATGACCGGAAGGCTGAATCCCACCTCGGTGAGAAAGCCACGCCCGGTTCGCCCAGCGAAAGGTTGATGACGCTGGCCCCGTTGCTGGCCACCGCATCGATGGCCCGGCCAACATTGGCCCACGACGTGGAAGCGGCGGAATCATAGGGATTGAAGAAAGCCAGCCGGGCGTCCGGGGCGATGCCCATGATGTTGCGGCCATCGTGGGCGGCCACCATCAGGCTGGCGACGGCTGTGCCGTGAACGTTCGAATAGGCCGTCGATCCGCCGCTATAGGATACGCGCGCCATGATATCGGCCTCGGCCGCCGAAAGCCGGGTATCGACCAGCCCGATCGTCACGCCAGTGCCGCGCCCCTGCACGTCGGTCAGGCGCGGCGACCAGTTGGACTGGATCATCCAGTTGTCCACCTGATCGAAGCCGGTGAAGCCGTTGAGGCCATCGAACAAATCGACGAAGAACGCGCCGCGCTTGTCCGGGGTTAGCGCCACCATCCCGGCGGGCGAGGTACCGGAAATGCCGTATTTCGCGAAAAGCGGTGTCTGGAAGCTTGATTGGAACGTGCCGCCCAGGCGCGAAGTGATCGCCGGGCCCCAGTAAGTCCGCGCGTTCGTCACCACTGCGTTCAGGTTGGCCGCAAGCTGGGTGCGGTCTGCGGCCGTTGCGGTGCCCGCATCGATCATGGCCCAGATGGCCATCGATTGGGACCACAGGCTGCCATTGGCGTTCCAGAAGGTGCCGAGGGTCTTGTAATCCGGCAGCACGCCCGAGAACGTGGAGATGTTCTTGTAGTAGGGATTGAGATCACCCCAGAAGGTGGAGATGTTCTTGAACTGCGGATCGACACCGGACCAGAACGTGGAGATGTTCTTGTAGAGCGGGGCCACGTCCTTCGAAAACGTGCTGATGTTCCGGCCGCGAAATGGCTCGATGAACCGGGCGTTCGGCGTGATCGGCGTGGTTGCGGTGGTCGTGGCCGTTGGCGCAGTGGCCGTTGGCGCAGTGGTTGTGGGAGCCGTGGCCGTGGTCTGGGTGCCCGTCTCTGTTTTGGCTGCGGCGGGCATGGCCGCTGCGCACAGGCACAGCGTTGCTACGCCTCCAAGCCATTTCGCACGAATCACCGCAACCTCCGCAAACCCTATTTTTCCAGTGATTGCGGACATGCCCCGCTGGGCCTTGCCATTATCCTCGGGAACAAGGTTAAAACGGCGGTAACGCGCGTTCAGATCCGACCCTGTTCAGGCCGCATGACGCCGGCCTTCTTGCGGATCTGCGGCACGCGCAGTTCCTTGCCGGGATGCTCTTCCACAAACCGCAGCAGGTCTTCGATCGGCACGGCGGCAGAAACGAAATAGCCCTGAATCGTGTCGCAGCCCATCACGCCCAGCAGAGATGCGGTCATCGCATCTTCCACGCCCTCGGCCGTGACTGTCATGCCGAGCCCGTGGCACAGATCGATGGTCGATCGTACGATCAGGGGATCGCGGTTGCTACGGGTCATGCCCTGGATGAACTTGCGGTCGATCTTCAATTCTGACGCCGGAATCTGCTTGAGATAGCTTAGCGATGAAAGCCCGGCGCCATAATCGTCGATAGCCAGGGCAAGCCCCGCATCGCGCAAGGCAAACAGGCATTCCAGCGCCTGTTCCGGATTCTCCAGCACGGCGGTCTCGGTAATTTCGAAGCCGATCCGGCGGGTCTGATCGCCCACCAGTTCGATCAACCGGACGGCAAACTCCGGCGTGATCAGCTTGCCCGAAAGATTGACGAAGATCGGGCCGCCCAAGGCGCCGTTCGCCGGCTTGCAGCTATCTTCAAGCGTTCGTTCGACTCCCCAGAGCGTGAGATCGGCGATGCCGCCCGCCGTTTCGGCGAGGGTGACAAACTCTTCGGGCTGCAGCCGTGTGCCATCGGGCAGGGTCCAGCGCGAAAGCGCTTCAGCGCCGCACACTTTCGATGTGCGGCAATCCAGCTTGGGCTGATAATGAAGCTGCAGTTCCCCGGCACGCACCGCCGCGCCAATGGCCGGACCAAGGCAGGCCGGCGGCGGATCAGCGGTTGGGGCAGAGGCTGCAACTTTTGGCGCAGCCACCATGCGGCGGCGCACGGCGGGCAGGATCAGCGCCATCAGGGCCAGCGCCGTCAGCAGGCCCAGTACGAACGCGCCCAGCAGCAGCCCCGCAGGCACGGCGCCGAAAGGCATGACCGTGCCAATGGCCAGAAACGGGCCCCCGGCAGCAGACATGATCTCGGTTCGCAGCATTCGGTCCTTGCGCGCCACGCGCGGAGCCGCACGGGACTGGCGGCAAGCCCGGGTCATGCCAGAAGGGTGTTATCGGACGATTAAGCAGAAAAGCTGATTCGGCGCAGGCCGGGTCTGCGGCCTGCCGGGTTCCGGCCTCGGATCACTCCCACTCGATCGTGCCGGGCGGCTTTGACGTATAGTCGTAGACCACGCGGTTGATGCCCTTGACCTCATTGACGATGCGAGTGGCCACGCGGCTCAGGAAGGCGGCGTCGAAGGGGTAGATGTCGGCGGTCATGCCATCGGTGCTGGTCACGGCGCGCAGAGCGCAAACGGCATCATACGTGCGGAAATCGCCCATCACGCCCACGGTGCGCACCGGCAGCAGCACCGCAAAGGCCTGCCAGATCGCATCATAAAGCCCGGCGCTGCGGATCTCTTCCAAGTAGATGGCATCGGCTTTGCGCAAGATGTCGCACTTCTCGCGCGTCACTTCGCCGGGGATGCGGATGGCAAGGCCGGGGCCGGGGAAGGGGTGGCGACCGATGAAAGGCACGGGCAGGCCGAGTTCGCGGCCAAGGGCGCGGACTTCGTCCTT
>JAIXYF010000425.1 GCA_027490345.1 Novosphingobium sp. | reverse complement strand
TGAGGCCTTCGGTGACGCCGTGGGCGAGGCGATGCGCCAGCCACGCCGCGTCGGCGGACGTATCATTGGCGCTGACGGGCGCGATCCAGCGGCGGCCTAGCGCGGGAAGGCGCGGGTCGGTCGGCTCACCTTCCGCCTGCCAGTAGACGCCGAGCGTAGCGTCCTCGGCGATGCTGATGCGGCGGCGCAGGCGATACAGCGAAAGGCGCTTGGCAAGCGCCGGTGCGGCGGCCGATTCGCAATCGAGCAGGAGGTCCGCCCCGTCCGCCCAGACCAGAAAATCGAACAGCGCCTTGCCCTGCGGGCTCAGCAGCCCCGCCCAGACCGGGAGCGGTCCTTGCACATCGCTTGTCACAAGGCCTTGCAGGAAGGCGGCGACGTCCTCGCTGTCATCCAGCGGCGAGAGACGTACTAGGGTGCGATTGGTCAGACGGGGTGCGCTCATGCGTGACAGATAGGGGCGCTGCGGCTTAAGGGGAAGGGCATGACAGCACCTGACTCGATCACCATCCGCCGCCCCGATGATTGGCATGTCCACTTGCGCGATGGCGCGCTGCTTGCGGGCGTTGCGCCGCACACCGCGCGCCAGTTTGCGCGGGCCATCGTGATGCCCAATCTTTCCCCTCCGATGACCGATGTGGCGGGGGTTTCAGCCTACCGCGACCGGATCATGGCCGCGCTTCCCGAAGGCAGCGATTTCACGCCGCTGATGACGCTCTACCTCACCGACCACACCGATCCCGATGAAGTGGAGCGCGGGCATTCGGCGGGCGTGTTCGTGGCGGCCAAGCTCTATCCCGCGCACGCCACCACGGGCTCGGCGCATGGCGTGACAGATGTGGCCAACATCATGCCGGTGCTGGCGCGGATGGAGAAGATCGGGATGCCGCTCCTCATCCACGGCGAGGTGACCGACCATCATGTCGACATCTTCGACCGCGAGGCCGTGTTCATCGAGCGCACGTTGGCCCCGCTGGCGAAGGCGCTGCCTGCCTTACGCGTCGTGTTCGAACACGTGACAACGCGTGAGGCGGTGCAGTTCGTGGAAAGCGCGGGGCCAAATCTGGCGGCCACGATCACCCCGCAGCATCTCCATATCAATCGCAACGCCATGCTCGTCGGCGGGATCCGCCCCCACGCCTATTGCCTGCCGGTGGCCAAGCGCGAGCATCACCGGCTGGCGCTCAGGGCGGCAGCGACATCTGGCAGCCCGCAGTTCTTCCTCGGCACCGATAGCGCGCCGCACGACAAGCGCCTGAAGGAAGCCGCCTGCGGCTGCGCAGGCATCTTCAACGCGCCGTTTGCGCTGGAAAGCTATATTCGGGTGTTCGAGGAAGAAGGCGCGCTGGACAAGTTCGAAGGCTTTGCCAGCGAGCACGGGCCGCGTTTCTACCGCCTGCCGCTCAACGAAGGCACCGTCACGCTGGAGCGCGCGCCCGTCACCGTGCCGGAGGAAATCGACGTGGGCGACACGATGGTCGTGCCCTTCCACGCCGGGGAAACGCTAGGCTGGCGTTTTCGTGTGTGAGTTCAACCGCGTCCCCTGCAGCATGTCCCAGGTGAACAGCGCCAGCGCGGTCCAGATCAGCACGAAACAGCCGGTGCGCGCGGCATCGAGCGGTTCGCCCCACAGGAAGTGGCCCAGCAGAAAGCCGATGCTGGGCGTGATGAACTGGGCAAAGCCCATGGCCGAAAGCGTGAGGCGGCGCGCGGCATAGCCGAACAACAGCAGCGGGATGGCGGTGAACAGGCCGCCGATCATTAGCAGCACCGCGGTCTGCCAATCGGCCGTGATACTCGATCCGCCGCCCGCGCCGCTGCCGGTCCACGCATACCATCCCACCACGGCAAGCGCCGGGATCAGGCTCGCCCCGGTTTCGATGGTCACGCCTTCCAGCGCGCCGACGGGCGTGACTTTGCGGACGAAGCCGTAGAGCGCATACGTCACCCCCAGCGCGGTGGCGACCAGCAGCATGTCGAGCTCGCCGAATGCCAGCAGGGCAATGCCGGTGGCGGCAAGGACCACTGCGGTCCACTGCACCCTGCTCAGCTTTTCGTGCAGGAACACTGTGCCGATCAGCACGTTGATCAGCGGCATGATATAGTAACCAAGGCTGGTGGCGAGGACGTGGCCGGTGACGACGGCGATGAAGAAAATCAGCGAATTGGTTGCGGTGAGCGCAGCGCTGATCACCAGCCGAAGCACCACGGCGCGGTTGCGCAGCATGGCGCCCAGCGCGGGCCACTGGCGCTGGAGGGCGATGATCGCAAGGCAGATCGGCATGCTGCAGATGATTCGCCAAGCCAGCAGTTCAGGCGCGGGAATGGTATCCAGCAGCTTGAAGTAGATCGGCATCAACCCCCAGAAGGTGTAGGTCGCAATGGCGGCGACGGCACCGTTGTGGCGAGAGGAGGCTGCGCTCATTCGCGCGCCATGGCAGGGGCGCGGTGCAGGGCCAAGCATCAAAATGGCATGGCTCCCGCTTTGCCCCTTCAAGGCAGTGGTCACGCGGTTTTAACCATGGGCAGTGCATGGGAGCGGACAATGCACCTTGTCCCTGCTTTTCGCGCGCTCATGGCGGCGCTGCTCTGTGCCGGTCTCGCGGCCTGCGGGGCCGAAGCGCCGCGCACGCGCGGCGGCGAGGAAGGCCCGGTGCATGATCCGGTAATGAGCGCGGCGCTGGAAGGCCAGCTGATGGTCGATCCCGATCTTTCGCAGGCCAGCAACCGCAATCTGGCCGTGGTTCCGGCGGGGCCTGCCGATCTTGCGCTGCCCCTTCCTGATCCGAAGAATTAGGCCTGATCCAAAGAATTAGGCCTGATCCGAAGAACTAGGTATCCCTGAGGCCCACGCCAATCGAGGCGCGCGGTTGCTCCATTTCAGCCGAAGCGACCGGATAGGCGCAGGCATCGGCGGTATAGTAGCCGCCCGGGCGATTGTTGCCGGAAAGGCCGATGCCGCCGAACGGTGCTGCGGCGGTTTCGCCGATGGTCGGGCGGTTCCAGTTGACGATCCCGGCGCGGACATTGGCCCAGAAGCGGTTGTAATCCTGCGGGGTGCCGCCGATCAGCGCTGCAGTCAGTCCAAAGCGGGTGTTGTTGGCCTCGGCAATCGCCTCGTCGAAATCATCGACCGCGATGACCTGCAGGAGCGGCCCGAACAGTTCGACATCGGGGCGATCCTCGATCCGCGTCACGTCGATGATCGCGGGGCTGACGAAGGGCAGGTCTTCGCGGAGGCGCGCCATGTGCTTGATCGCGCGGCCACCGTTGGAAAGGAGGTAGACGAAGCTCTCGGTCAGCCCATCGGCCGCGGCGTTGTCGATCACCGGCCCCATGAAGGGCGTCGGCGTATCGAACGGAGCGCCCACGACCAGCCGCTCTGTCAGCCGCCGCACTTCGCCGATCAGGGCATCATACATCGTCGATTTGACAATGAGCCGCCGTGCCGAAGAACAGCGCTGCCCGGCGCTCGTAAAGGCGGATTGCACCACGATAGCGGCGGCATCGACGATCTTGGGGGTGTCCCACACCACCACCGGATTGTTGCCGCCCAGTTCGAGCGCGACGAGCTTGCCGGGGTTCGAGGCCAGCTTGCGGTTGATCGAAACCCCGGCATGGGCCGATCCGGTGAACAGCACGCCGTCGATCCCGTCGTGCACCGCCAGCGACTGGCCCTGTGCCGGGCCGCCAAACAGCACTTGCACCACGGCGGCTGAAATCCCGGCGCGATGAAAGCAGCGGGTCAGGAGATCGCCGGTGGCGGGCGCCTTCTCCGAAGGTTTGAACACCACGACATTGCCCGCGATCAGCGCGGGCACGATCTGCGCCGCTGGCAGCAGCGCGGGCATGTTCCACGGGCTGATGACGGCGAGCACGCCGTGCGGCTTGTGGCGCACGGCGGATGTGCCGTTCAGCGCGCTATCCAGCTTGCGCTGCGCGGTGCGCTCGGCATAGCCGCGCACCGAAGCTTCCACCTTGTCGATCACGCCGTCCACTTCGCCGCGCGCTTCCCACAAAGGCTTGCCGGTTTCGCGGGCAATCATGTCGGCCAGTTTATCGGCTTCCTTGCGCACTTCGTTGGCAAAGCGGCGCAAGAGTTCGATGCGGGTGGACAGCGGCTGCGCGGCCCACACTGGCCAGGCGCGGCGCGCGCGTGCAACAATATCGTCCGCGTCGCCGATCCGGCCGCGCCACAATTCCGAACCGGTTGCAGGCTCGAAAGAGACGATTTCGCCGGTGGACACGGGTGTGCTGGGCCTTCCTCTGCCTTGCCTCGGATGCGGCAAAGGGCCGCGCGGGTGGTGTAGCCTATTGCATGGGAGTGGTAACCAAACAAGAAACCCTGCTGCGCAAACCCTCAGCAGAAACCCGCAGCATTCAGCTGTGACCTGCCGGATGCGGCGGCGCGCCATGCGCTTCGCCCATGCGGCGCAGCGCGGCGATCTTCGCATCGAGCAGCGACCAGTCGTCGTCCTCTGCGATCGGAGCCCAGATGGCTTCCACTTCATCGATCAGCAACGCTTGCGGCGCGGGATCAGACCAATAGGCGTGCGCATCGGCCACCGGCTCATAGGCGGCCAGTGCCTCACCCAGCGCGCCCGTCGCCGTGCCGCGCCCGCCGCGGTGGCGGAAGAAGAATGCATCCGGCGCTTCGCCGCCGGCTGCCATGCTTTCTTCGCACAGACCGATGAGGGCCGTGTCCGCCTCGATCCCGCGCGGCGCCACGCCCAGCCGCCAGCACCAGCGCCGGGCCATCGCTGCGCGGAAGTGATCCTCGAAGCGGTTCAGCGCAGCAATCAGTGGCGGCGCTTCCTCGAGCGTGCGCAGCGCCACGGCCAACTGCCCGCAGTTCCAGTGGATCGCCTGAACCTGACGGCCAAAGGCATAGAGCCCGCTGCTATCGAAATAGGCGGCGGTGAAGCCCGGATCCCAGCGCGGCAGCCAGCGCCACGGGCCGTAATCGAAGCTTTCACCCGTCACGTTCATGTTGTCGGTGTTGAGCACGCCGTGGACGAAGCCCGCGACGATATAGCTCGCGGCCATGTCTGCCATGCGCTCCACCACCTGTTCGAGCAGGCGGGCGGCGGGGCTGGCGGCGGGGCTGGTGTCTGGCGGACCAGCCGGTCCGGGGAAATTGCCAAGACAATAGCCGACAAGCGCGGCCAGGTTGTCTGCCTCGCCCAGCGTCGCAAGGCGCTGGAACGTGCCGATGCGGATGTGCCCGTGGCTGAGCCGGACCATCACGGCGGAGCGGGTGGGCGAAGGTTCATCGCCCCGGTAGAGCCGTTCTCCGGTCTCGATCACCGAAAGCGTGCGGCTGGTGTTCGCCCCCAGCGCGCCGAGCATTTCGGTGGCGAGGATTTCGCGCACCGCGCCTTTCAAAGTGAGCCGCCCGTCTCCCTGCCGGCTCCACGGGGTCTGCCCCGAACCCTTGGTGCCAAGGTCCATGAGGCGGCCCTTGCCATCGAGCAGCTGCGCATAAAGAAAGCCGCGCCCATCGCCCAGGTCGGGGTTGTAGGACTGAAACTGGTGGCCATGATAGCGCAGCGCCAGTGGCTGCGGCAGGTTATCGGGCAGGGGTTGGAACCGGCCCATATGGCTGATCCACTCCGCATCGCTGAGGCTGGCAAGCCCCACTTCGGCCGCCGCGCGCTGGTTGCGAAAGCGCAGTGTGGTTTGCGGGAAGTCTGCCGGGGCGACAGGATCGCCGATCCATCCCGCCAGATCGAGGATCCGGGGGGCCGAGCGATAGGGGCTTGGGCGGTAGATCGCGTCTTGCGGGCTTGGCTGCATCGCGCGATAGTGGCGGCCAAGCGGGCGGCGTGCAAGCGTGCCGCTTTTTTTCATGTGCGGGATGCGGGCAGACACCGAAAATGGCAGAGGCGCTCAAAGGCGGCGAAAAGCGCTGGGAGGATCGCAGCTGGACCAGCCGCGATGGCCTGAAACTGCATTTTCGCGATTATCCCGGCCGGAATCATCCTGGCAGCGGGCAAAAGCCGCCGATCCTGTGTTTTCATGGGCTGACCCGCAATGCCCGCGATTTTGAGGGGCTGGCGGAACGGCTGGCGGGCGATTGGCGTGTGATCTGCCCCGATATGCGCGGACGCGGCGATAGCGATTATGCGCGCGATCCGATGAGCTATACCCCGGCCCACTATGTCGCCGATGTCGAAGCGCTGCTGGAAGCCGAAGGGATCAGCCGCTTCATCGCGATCGGCACTTCGCTGGGCGGGATGATGACGATGATGCTGGCGGCGGCGAATTCGGCGCGCATCGCCGCCGCCGTCATCAACGATGTCGGGCCTCAGATCGATCCCGTCGGCCTTGCCCGCATCCGCGAATATGTCGGGCAGGGGCGCAGCCACGAAACCTGGGTCCATGCCGCGCGCGCGCTGCAGGAAACGCACCGCGCGATCTATCCGGACTGGCATCTGCCCGATTGGCTGCGCATGGCCAAACGCTGCATGGTGATCGGCACGGGCGGGCGGATCGTGTTCGATTACGACATGAAGATTGCAGAGCCGTTCGAGGCCGATCAAGGCCCAGGCCCGGAAACGGCAGTGATGTGGGGCATGTACGAATCGTTGGCGCGAAGCCCGCTGCTGGTGCTGCGCGGCGCGCATTCGGATATTCTCTCCGCCGAAGTTGCCGCCCGTATGAAAGTGCGCGCGGCGGCGGCCGAGCTCGTCACCGTGCCCGGCGTGGGCCATGCGCCGACGCTGGATGAGGATGAGGCGGTGGCCGCGATCGGGCGCCTGCTCGCCCGCGCGGCGTGATGGTTCCGGCATGAACAATCGGGCCTCCGCCAAGCGGCTGCACCTGCTGCACCTTCATTCCACGTTCGATGCAGGCGGCAAGGAGCGGCGCAGCACCAGCCTGATCAATCGTTTCGGCAAGGCGGTGGATCACAGCATCGTTTCCGCCCAGCCCGGCGCTCTGGGCGCGCGCGCGCAGATCGATGCGGGGCTGCCGGTGCATTTCCCGTTCGGCTTTCCTGCGCTGGCGGGCCGCTTTGGCGTGCGCCGCCTGCAAACGCTGGCGCGCGCGATGCAGGGTTTCGATCTGATCCTCACCTATAACTGGGGGGCGATGGATGCGGCGATGGCCCATGCGCTGTTCGGGCCAAGCATGGGCCTCGCCCCGCTGATCCACCACGAGGACGGTTTCAACGCCGATGAAGCGCAGCGCCTGAAGCCCGCGCGAAACTGGTATCGCCGCATCGCGCTGGCGCGGGCCAGCGCCCTGATCGTGCCCTCGGTGCAGCTGGAGCGCGTGGCGCTGGATGTGTGGCACCAGCCGCCCGCGCGGGTGCACCGCATCGGTAATGGCATTCCGGTGATGAATTATGATCCGGCCCGCGCGAAGAAGGCGCGCCCCGATGCGCTGCCGCGCGTGATCAAGCGGCCGGGCGAAAAGTGGGTCGGCACCTTGGCGGGGCTGCGTCCGGTGAAAGCGCTGCCCCGGCTGGTGCGGGCCTTTCGGGGCTTGCCCGAGGACTGGCAGCTGGTGATCGTGGGCGAGGGGCCGGAGCGCGAGGCAATCCTGGCCGAGGCCATGCGGCTGGAGATCGGCCACCGCGTGCACCTGCCCGGCCATGTCGCGAACCCTGCGCAGGCGACCGCGCTGTTCGATCTCTTCGCGCTCTCGTCCGATAGCGAGCAGTTCCCGCTCTCGGTGGTGGAGGCCATGGCATCGGGCCTTGCTGTCGCCAGCCCGGCAGTGGGTGATGTGGCCCAGATCGTTTCGGCCGAGAACGCTCGTTTCATCACGCGCCCAGGCGATGAAGAGGCGCTGGGCACCGCGCTGCTGCAGCTGGCGCAGGATGAAACGCTGCGCCGCCGCGTGGGGGCGGCCAACCTGCTGCGGGCGCGCTCTGAATTCGACGAGGCGGCGATGGCTGCACAGCACGCGGCGCTTTATGCGGCTGCGCTGGGCCTGCCATCGTTTCCGTAAAGCTGCCGGACAGTTGCAAACAGTTATCATGCCGCCCTCAAACCGGTTGAATTGGCAGGCCCCCCTGCTAAACAGCCGCCTTTGGTACACCCGCGATCTGAAAGCGCAGCTTTGGCCCTCACTCCGATCAGCCCGCCGGGCACTCCGCCTTCCGGTAATCCGGCGAAACCGAAGGACGCTGCCGCCCAGGAAACTTTCCTGCGCGAGGTCGACGACGCTCTGCGTGAAGACCAGCTCTTCACCCTGCTGCGCACGCGCGGGCGGCCTATTCTGGCACTGGTGGTGGGTGGTCTTGTCGGGCTGGGCGGCTGGCTATGGTATAGCGACTACACGGCAGGCGCACGCGACAAGCAGGGCGAGACTTTCGTGACCGCGCTCGATGCGCTGGAAGGCGGCCGCAACCAGGCCGCCAAGACGGCGATGGACCCGCTGGCGAAGGACGGCAATCCGGGTTATCGCGCCGCGGTGCAGATTGCCGAAGCGGGCATAGCCCAGCAGGCGGGCAAGGATGCCGATGCGGCCAAGGCGTTTGCCGCCGTGGCCGCCGATGGCGCGTTGCCTGCCCCCTATCGCGAACTGGCTGCGGTGCGCGAGGTTTCGGCCAACTTCGACAAACTGCCCGCGCAGACGGTGATCGACCGGCTGAAGCCGCTGGCCGTGCCGGGCAAGCCCTGGTTCGGCAGCGCAGGCGAACTGGTCGCATTTGCCTATATCAAGCAGAACAACACGGCTGCGGCAGGCGCGTTGCTCGCTGCGATCAGCAAGGACAAGACCGTGCCCGATACGCTGCGCCGCCGTGCGCGCCAGCTCGCCGGGCAGCTCGGCGTTGATGCCGTGGACAATGCCGCTGCCATCGTGAGCGGCAGCGAAGGACAATGATGGGGACCAAGGACATGACCACCACCACGCCGACCTACCGGCCTATGGCGCTCCGGCGCCTTGCCGTCTCCGCCATGGTTGTGGTCGCTCTCGCGCTTGGTGGCTGCGGGCTGACGAAAAGCAAGACCAAGTCCACCCCCACTCTGGGCAACCGCATCCCTATTCTTTCGCGGATCGAAGCGGGCACCACAGTCGATCAGGGTATGGCCGTGCTCGATGTCGTGCTGCCCGTGGCAGAGCCCAACCCCGATTGGGAGCAGGCGGGCGGCACCGCGTCCAAGTCCTATGGTCACCTCGCGCTCGCTGAAAATCCGCGCAAGGTGTGGTCGGTGCGGATTGCCGGGTCGACTCCGATCCATCGTCTTGCGGCCTCGCCGGTGATCGGCGGCGGGCGGCTCTATGCGATGGATACCGAAGGCCTTGTCCGCGCGTTCGATGCAGGCACGGGGCGTGAGCTGTGGAAGGACACGTTCCGTCTGCCCGCCTCCACCGCATCGGTGTTTGGCGGCGGCGCGGCCTATAATGATGGCAAGCTGTTCATTACCACCGGGCTTGGTGAAGTGGCCGCGATCGAAGCGGACAGCGGCAAGGTGCTGTGGCGGGTGAAGCCTGCCGGTCCGCTGCGCGGCAGCCCCACGATTGCCTTTGGCAGCGTCTTCGTGATGACGCAGGACAACCAGATCATCGCGCTCAATGTGGCTGATGGCACCCAGCTGTGGAGCGAATCGGGCTCGGTCTCGCAGACCGGCGTGTTCGGCGTGGCGGCGGCGGCTGCCGGGCAGGGCACCATCGTGGCGGGCTACAGTTCGGGCGAACTGGTGGCCTATCGCTATGAAAACGGCCGCCAGCTGTGGTCCGATGCGCTTGCCCGCACGAGCATCGCGACCTCGGTTTCGACCCTGACCGACATCGACGCCGATCCGATCATCGAGCGCGGCCGCGTCTATGCGCTGGGCCAGGGCGGACGTATGGCGGCCTATGAAATCGTCAGCGGGCAGCGCG
>JAIXYF010000203.1 GCA_027490345.1 Novosphingobium sp. | reverse complement strand
TCAGGGCAATCACGCCGTCGGTTTTCTGCGGGCCTGCGGGGCGGGGCAGCGCCAGAGCAAACCACAGGAAACCCAGCACCCAGCCGAGCATCACTGCCGCGCCAATGCGGCGAAACAGGCCGGGCGGTTTGCGCAGGCGCGCCATGTCAGAGCATCCGCCGCAGCGCGGCCAGCACGGTCAGGCGCGCGGTAAGCACCGCCAAAGCAACCCCGGCCAGCGGAATCGCCGCGATCACGAGCCAGTCCTGCCAATGCAGCACCGCGCCTGCCACGAGGCCCGAACCAAGCGCGGCAAACTGGCCCGAAAGCATGGCAATGGCGATGCCGCCCAGCAGCAGCCCGGCAAGCCCCCCGGCTGCCGCATCGAACGCCATCGAGCGCTGAAACACCCGCGCGATCTGCCGATCCGTTCCGCCGAGCATGTGCACGATCTCGATCGTTTCGCGGTGATTGCCCAGCGCATTGCGCGAGGCAAGCAGCACTGCCGACATCGTGGCCAGCGCAAGCAAGGCAATCAGGCCGCCCGCCAGCCATTGCAGCGTGCTGATGGCAGCGAATACCGGGGTAAGCCAGGCGGCCTGCGCATCGATGCGCGCTGCGGGGGCCACAGGCCGGACCAGTGCGCGCAGGCGGGCGAGCCGGGCGGATGTTGCCGTGCCCTTGAGCCGCACATCGATCAGGGCCGGGATTGGCAGCGCTTCCACATCATCGCCCGGGCGGGTGCCTAGCCACGGTTCGACCAGCGTGTTGAGTTCTTCCTGCGCCACCTGCCGCACTTGCGCAACATCGGGCGCCTGCTGCATTGCGGCCACCACCGCGCTCGCCTGGCGCCGCCGTTCGGAAGGGGCCGCGGTAACGATCTGCACGGTGACACCGCCTTCGAGATCGGCGCTGGCGGTGCGCGCGGCATTGCGCAGCGCCAGGCCGCTGGCTGCCGCCACGACGGTGAGCGAAATCATGATCGCGATGACCCACGGCATCGGCCCCGAAAGCTGCGCTTCAGGCAGCAGGCGCGGATCACCGGGTGCTGCCGTGCCGCGCCAGCGGCGGGTCAGGAAGGAGAGGAATTCCATGGCTGTCAGGCTCAGAGCGACGGCAGGGCGCCAGCCCCGGGTTCGCCCTCGGCTGATGCCATGGCCGGGCGGCGCGGCGGATAGCGCAGCGCGCCGGTCGGATCGCTCAGCCGGCCCTTGTCTAGCCGCATGATCAGCGATTCCGGCACCTTGCGGATCAGCTGAACATCGTGGGTGGCCACCACCACGGTGGTGCCCAGCCGGTTGAGGCTTTCGAACAGGCGCAGCAATTTCAGCGCCATGTCCGGATCGACGTTGCCGGTCGGCTCGTCGGCCACCAGCATGTCGGGCCGGGCAATCACGGCCCGGGCAATTGCCACG
This sequence comes from Novosphingobium sp., assembly GCA_027490345.1. Lineage (GTDB taxonomy): Bacteria > Pseudomonadota > Alphaproteobacteria > Sphingomonadales > Sphingomonadaceae > Novosphingobium. The sequence goes on along the minus strand of JAIXYF010000203.1, from coordinate 2,314 downwards.
CGCTGCTGCTCTCCGCCCGAAAGCGTGGCGGGCCGGGCATGTTGCCGATCACCCAGACCCACCCAATCCAGCATCTCGCTGACAGGGCGGATGATATCCTTCTCGCTCACCCCGGCCACGCGCAGCGGCAGCGCCACGTTGTCGAACGCGGAAAGGTGGCTGACCAGCCGGAAATCCTGAAACACCACACCGACGCGGCGGCGAAAGCCGGGCAGGCGTTCGCGCGGCAGCGTGATGGCATCGGTGCCGAACAGGCGGATGAGCCCGCGTGAGGGGCGCTGCGCCAGATAAAGCAACTTGAGCAGGCTGGTCTTACCCGCACCGCTGGCGCCGGTCAGGAAATAGAAGCAGCCCGGATAGAGCGTGAACGAGACATCGCTCAGGATTTCCTTGTCCGTTCCGTAGCGCAGCCCGACATTGTCGAACTGGACGATCTCGGCTTCAGGCTGGCTCATGGCAGGCGGTGCTGTCCCGTGGGGTGATGGCGCGCGCGATGGCACACGCTGCTTGGCGCCGCTATAAGGCGCAATCGATGTGGAAAAAAGGGCAGGCAGGCACTTCTCCCCGTCTGCGCCTATTGTTTCCGTGTATCGGCCCATGCTTAAGCGGTTGTCATGATCATCGCGTGCCCCGCCTGCTCGACGCGCTACGTCGTCCCCGACAGCGCGATCGGTGTGGAAGGGCGCACCGTGCGCTGCGCCAAGTGCCGGCACAGCTGGTATCAGGATGGCCCAGAGCTTCCCGAGCGCGGTGAGGTAGCCGCGGCCCCTGATCCCAGTCCCCCGTCCGCAGCGCCGCCTTCGCCAGTTTCTGCATCGGCCCCTGCGCCAGCCCCTGCGCCAGCGACCGCCGCTGCGCCCCCATCGGCTTCGGCGCCTGCACGGGCCGCCCCTTCCGGTCTGGCCACGGCAGAGCGGCCCGATGCGGCCGTCACCGGGGCTGCAGTTACCGGGGCTGGTCCCGCCGATCCCGTGCCCGAACCGCCGGTCGTGCCGCGTCCGGTCGTGCGCTCCGCCACCCGTTCGGCTGACGAGGTGTTCGACGAAACCGTCTCTACCTTCGAACACGAGCCGCCGTTCCGTCCGCGCCGCAACACCGCCAAGCTCTGGACCATGGCGGGCGTGGCCTTTGCGGTGCTGGTGGCCCTGCTGGTGGCGCTTGCCGCCTGGCTAGGGGTGCCGAAATGGCTGCCTGCTTCGCAAGCCACATTTGGTGCGGGAAACCCTGATCTGGCCTTGTCGTTCCCGTCCGAGCGGCAGGACCGCCGCACCCTGCCCAATGGCACGGAGTATTTCGGCGCCAGCGGCACTGTCACCAATGTCGGCAAGCAGCCGCAGGACGTGCCGCCGATCCTGATCGTACTGCGCGATGGAAACGACAAGGTGGTCTACACCTGGGATGTCACCCCCCCGCGCGAGATGCTCAAGCCCGGCGAAAGCGTCACTATCAACGAAGCTGTCACCGATGTTCCCAAAAGCGCCAAGGTCGCGGAAATCGGCTGGAAGCCCGAGTAAAAAAACACCGCTTGGTTGTTGCGCGGTGCAGGGTCCTTTGCTAGTGGCCCGCCTCTACCCCGGCAGGGTGGCCTTTTTCAAAGGGCTTGGCCTTGTTTCGATGTGCGGTCGTGGCGGAACTGGTAGACGCGCAACGTTGAGGTCGTTGTGGGCGAAAGCCCGTGGAAGTTCGAGTCTTCTCGACCGCACCATTCACTCACACAGGTCAGGCTGAAATCACCCCCATGGGGGCAGCCTCATGGCGCGCGCTGCGGCGCGGCTGAAAGGAACAGCGCGATGGCCGATGCCTGCGCGGCTGCACCGATCTGGCCTGATCCGCCGCGCCACAGGCCATCAACAGGCTGCGTCCCCCCGGCGCTCAGAGCCCACACCGCTTCGCTGTTGCGGTGCAGCCACTGCAGGATCTCGGCGCGCTCGGGGCCTTCGGCCATGGCTTCCACCAGATGGCCAAGGTGGAAGGCAAACACGCCCTTGAACATCGGCCCGTCTGCGCCAAGCTCGTCGCGCGGTTCGGTCAGCAGTCCGTCCGGCGTTATCAGCCGGCGCGTGGCAGCCAGCGCCGTGCGCACGGCGACCGCGCGGTATTGCGGGTCTCCGGTCAGTGCGGAAAGGTCGTTCAGCCCGCCCAGAATCACGCCCTGATTATAAGTGTAGTGCGGGGCGCCATTGTTGCGGCACTGCGGGCTGAGCCCATCGTTCACCAGGCCATCGGCGCCGATCATGCCCGAGGCGGCAAACCACGCCCAGCTGCGCAGCGCCCAATCGCGATAGGCTTGCTGCCCGGTCGCGCGATAGAGCCG
>JAIXYF010000105.1 GCA_027490345.1 Novosphingobium sp. | reverse complement strand
GGCCAAGGTCGAGGTCGGCTGTTGCCAGGGCCGCAGCGGGCTCCAGCGCCCGTGCCGCGCCCAGTTCGCTCGCCTCTTCCACGACCGCGCGCAGGGTAATCAGTTCAGAGCCTTCGCTCCCGGCCTGCGCGAGCAGACCGGCCAGCATGTCCTCGCGCCTCATGCCACCTTCTCCGCAATGCCCAGCATCTGCCGCTTTTCTGCAGGGGTGAGGAAATCGGCCGCCGAAACCTGCGACCACAGCGCCTGCCGGTCCTCCGCCAGCGCGGGCACCCGGTCGAGCTCGACCGTCAGCCGCGCATCCGCGAACCACGGTGCCAGCCCTTCGGCCAGCGCTCCCAGAATCTTCCCCGTCAGCGGCAGCAGCGTAAGTCGCCACAGCGCCCGATTGGCCTCGCGGTAGTTGGCGTACGTGTTATCCCCCGGCAGCCCGAGCAGCATCGGCGGCACACCAAAGGCCAGCGCGATGTCGCGCGCCGCAGCGGCCTTCAGCGTCGCAAAGTCCATGTCCGCCGGGCTCAGCGCCAGCGTCTGCCACTTCAGCCCGCCTTCCAGCAGCATCGGCCGCCCGGCGTTGGTCTCGCCTGAAAACGCTGCGGAAAGCTCGGTCTTGATTCGCTCGAATTGGTCCGCGCTCAGCGCGGCGCCCGGCTCGCCCGGATCATAGACCAGCGCTCCTGAAGGCCGCGCTGCGTTTTCCAGCAGCGCCCGGTTCCACCGCGCCGCGGCATTGTGGATCGCCACCGCTTCGTCCGCCGCCTCAAGGCAGCCAGCGCCATAATGGTCGTCGGCAGGATGAAACGCCCGGATGTGGATCAGATTGGGCCGGCCAAACTCGTCTGCCGCATCGATCTGCAGCGCTGTCTCACCCAGCGTATAGAGGAAAGCGGCGGGCCAGCCCTTGCTGTCCGGCACGATCCGCACCCGCTCGGGCCGAAGTGCAAACAGTTCTGCCGGCTGCCCATCGGCATCGCGCAGCACTTGTACATAGCCATTGCCATGCAGCAGCAGCTGGCTCGCCAACGTCTCCAGCAGCGCCTGCCCCGCGCTCGTCGCGCTCACCAGCCGCGCCAGCTCCGGGTCCGAAGCGGAAAGCGGCGCGCTGCCCACGCCTTCGGCCACCAGCCGCACCGCGCGCTGCGCTACCGGGTTCTTGAGATAGGCCTCGCGTATCGCCGCCGGATAGTTCAGCGGCCCGCGAGTTTCCCCGCCCACACCGCTGCCACCGCGCCACTGAAACGCCTCCGCCCAGGGCGAAATGAACCCGCGTGTCAAAGGCGCACGGTCAGTCACGGCGGCGCCCTTGAAGGCCGCCGTCAGGCTTTGCAAAATCGACATGTTCAGCCTTTCAAAACGCACAAGGCAGTTCAATTTCCCTCCCGCTGGGCGAAAGGGGGCGTGGGAAGGCGTGTTCCCGCAAGTCCGGGCGTCAGCGCATTAATCAATCCAGATGCGCGGCTCCCCGGCGCGGCCCAGCATCAGCTCGGTCAGCGCCCAGACGCACGCATCTGCCCGGTCCGGAGATCGTCCCGGCCCTTGATACGTTCCGCCCGGCAGCAGCCCGCACAGCTAGTCTTCCAGCCGGGCAAACAAGCCCGCGTGCCGCACGCGTCCTGCCTCATAAAGCGCCGCCACCGGCTCGGCCCGCGCCACTTTGCCGCGCGTCGCGTGGACCAGCCGCAGCGGCAGCGCGGCATTGGCCGCGCGCAGCACCGCCTCCACAATCGCGCCGCCCTGGTTGGCCTCGGCCACCACCCGGTCGGCAGACCAGATCCGGGCGGCTTCGGCCACGGCTCTTGCCCAGCGCTCCGGGCTCGCCTTTTCCACCGATGCATCGGCCAGAACCCGGCCCACACCGTCATCGCCCAGCCCGCAAACCACGATCCCGCAGGCGTCGCCTTCTGCGCTGGCCGGCGGGTCAACTCCCACGATGACCCGCTTCACGGCGGAAGCGGCGCAGGCTTCCCGGCAACGCTCGATCAGCGACCGGGTCCACAGCGCCCCGGGCAGATCGTCGATCAGTTCGCCTTCCAGCTCCTGCCTTCCCAGCAGCGTGCCGCCAAATTCGCGCGTAACATCCGCAAGGAAACGCTGCGGCAGGTTCGCCTCATTCTCCAGCGTCGAACCACGTGTCAGCACAACCTCGCCGTCGGCACCCACTTGCGCCATCAGCCGCCGCACCAGCGGCACCGCGCGCGGCGTTGTTGTCGCCAGGATCTGCGGTATCGCGCCCAGTCGCAGGCCCAGCAGCAGGTTGTCCCACGTGCGCCGCGCCTGTCCCTGATTGTCGTCCCATTTTGCAATCTCGTCGCACCATGCGTGGCTGTGCTGCGGCCCGCGCAGTGCTTCGGCTTCCCCGGCCGAATAAAGCAGCGCCTGCGCGCCGCCCGGCCACACGATCCGGCGTAGCGATGGTTCATAGCGCGGCCGCAAGTTTGGCTGGCTCACCGCCATCAGCCCGCTTTCGCCTTCCACCATCACGCTGCGCGCCTCGTGCAGCGAAGCCGCCACCAGCGCGATCCGGGCCGAAGGAT
>JAIXYF010000016.1 GCA_027490345.1 Novosphingobium sp. | reverse complement strand
CCTGCTGGCCCTTGGGCAGCGTGGAGGCGGCCTTGATCTCGGCAGAGGAGGGGCCGGGGATCGCACCCGAAGCAACCGCCGCGCCATTGGTCGCCATGCCGCTGGCGGGCGGGGCGAACTGCGCGGCGGCGAGGCGTTCCTCATAAGGGATCTTGTAGCGATCCCCCACGCTCTTGATCACCGCGCGAATATCTTCGGCATAAGGCGCATCGGACGGCGTATCCTTGAGGAGCGCAAACCACGCGTCGATCGCCTTGCGGTGCTGCCCGGCCAGATCCATCGCCACGGCGCGAAAATAGCGCGCGCGTGCATCCTTGGGATCGAGCTTGAGCGCCTTGTTGAACGCGGCCTGCGCATCCCACGGGATCTTGCCTTCGCTCTTGCTGGCCAGCACCAGCGATTCGCCGAGGAACGAAAACGTCTCGGCATGTTCGGGATCGAGCCTGCTGGCTTCCTTGAGCGCGGTGGCCGCTTCGGCAAAGCGCTGGGTCTGGAAATAGGACCAGCCGAGCATCCGCCAGCCCTCGGCATCGTCGGGCTTGGCCTTGAGCCGCGCTTCCAGGCGGGTGATCACATCATCAACGGCAGGGGCCTGACTTTGCGTGGGGGCTGGCGGCTGGGCGATGATTTCGGCATCGCGCTGCCCGCGCCACACCGCAACGCCCCCGGCAGCGAGCGCCACAACCGCCGCCAGCACCAGCACCACGCGCCCGCCCCGACCTGAAGCTGCCGGCGAAGGGGCGACCGGTCCTGCGTTTGGCTTGGGTTCGGCCTCGGTCATCACATGCTCCCCAGCGCGCCGCGATCGGCGCTGCTCCTTGGCCAAGGGGCATATCCTCTGCGCCCTGTGCCTTGCAAGCGGTGGCGGTAGCAAGGCCGTCGCTGCGCAGCGGGCAAATTGCGGCTGGCAATGCGCAGCGCTTCGGTTAAACTCGTGGTCCCACGGGATCGCAAATCGGGGAATTGAAGCGCAGGGCCAGCGCAGATTGGCCTGCGTTGCACAGTGCGGGGGCATGCACCGGTGAGCGAAGTCTACAAGGTGGCGATCATCGGATCCGGCCCCGCAGGAATGAGCGCGGCAAGCCATGCCGCGCAATTGCAGCTGGACCACGTCCTGCTCGAAAAGACGGACCACCTCTCCGACACGATCTTCAAGTACCAGAAGGGCAAGCACGTGATGGCCACGCCGTCACAACTGGTGCTGCGTTCGGATCAGGAATTCGATGCGGGCAAGCGCGAGGATATCCTCGGCAAATGGAACCACCGCACCGCAGAGCTTGGCGTCAACGTGAAATACAACGCCGAGGTGAAATCAATCCGCGGCACCGGGCCAGCCATCGAAGGCTCGGTCCAGAAAATCGTGACCCGCACGCGCGATGGTTCGACCACCACGACCGAGGTGCAGCGCCACGCCCCGCCTTATGCAATCACGCTGACCAGCGGCGAAGTCGTCATGGCCGATACCGTGGTGCTGGCCATCGGCACGCAGGGCAACCCGAACCTGATGCGCTGCCCGGGCGCAGACCTGCCGCATGTGACCTACCAGCTCGACGATCCCTATGCCGTGCTCGACGAGCATATCATCGTAGTCGGCACGGGCGACGCGGGGATCGAGAACGCGCGCGGCCTCGCCGAAGATTCGGCGCAGGGCAATGTCGTCACCGTGCTCAACCGTTCGCCCAAATCGGCCAACGTGCGCGAAAGCTTCGCCACCGCCAAGGAACCCAATGCAAAGGCGCTGGTGGAGGATGACGCGGCAGGCAGGCTGACGATCCGCTACGAGACCGAGACCAAGGCCGTGGAACCGGGCTGGATCACGCTCTCCACGCGCGACGGCGAAGAGCGCATCCGCTGCGACCGGATCATCGCGCGCATCGGTTCGGCGCCGCCGCGCGGCTTCGTCGAAGGCTGCGGGATCGAGTTTGCGAGCAACGACCGCCTCGCCTTCCCCACGCTTTCGCCGCAATTTGAATCGACCGCGCCGGGCATCTTCGTGATCGGCGCGCTGGCCGGCTATCCGCTGATCAAGCACTGCATGAACCAGGGCTATGATGTCATCGAATTCATCAGCGGCAACACCGGCCTGAAACCGGCGGACGAGCCGCTGCTGGAGGCCAAGTTTGCCGATCTGCCCGGCAGGCGCGGCGTGGCAGATTGGCTGGAGCTGATGCGCAGCAATATCGCCATCCTGAACGGAATGACGACGCTGCAGCTGCGCGAGTTCATGCTCGATTCGGATGCGCGGTCCTACAAGGCGGGCGATGTCATCTTCGAGAAGGCTGATCCCGGCTCCTCGCTGTTCGCCATTGCCGAAGGAACGGTGCATGTTCGGATCGATCCGAACGACGCCAGCAAGGTCGTGCCGATCCAGCAAGGGTCGATCTTCGGCGAAGTTGGCCTCATTTCGGGGCGGCGGCGCGGCGCCACGGTGGTTGCGGCCAGCGATTGCATCTGCGTCGAAATCAGCCGGAATGCCGCGCTGAAACTGCAGAGCCAGGTGCCCAGCGCCCGCCGCGCGATCGAGCGGATTTCCACCGAACGCCAGCTCCTCCAGATGTTCGGCTCGGGCCTCACGCCGGATGATGTGCGCGAAGTGGTCGATACTGCAAAGATCATGCCCGTCCGCGCAGGCGAGGCAATCATCACCGAAGGCGCGGACGACAAGGACGTGTTCGTGATCCGCGTCGGCTCGATGATTGTGGAGAAAGTGGTCGGCGGCAAGCCGGTGTTCCTCTCCTACCTTCCCGCCGGTTCCTATGTCGGCGAAATGGCGCTGATCGATGGCGGGCAGCGCACCGCCACAGTGCGCGCCGCGATCAAGAGCGAAGTGATCAGGATCGACGGCGAGGCGTTTGGCCGGGTGCTGGCAGCTAAGCCCGCTCTGCTGGCCCGCGCGCGCAAGGACATGGAAGCGCGCCGCGCCGCCAATGCCTTTGTCGAATCGAAGAAGGATGGGTTTTCAGGCGTCGTCGATCTCTATTCGGAACAAGCGAAGTTCCTTGTTTCGCAGGGGCTTGGCGAAGCAACGGACGTGCTGCTGATCGACGAACGGCTCTGCGTGGGCTGCGACAACTGCGAAAAAGCCTGCGCCGACAGCCACGATGGGCTTTCCCGGCTCGACCGCGAGGCGGGCAAGAGCTTTGCGCACCTCCACGTGCCGACATCCTGCCGCCACTGCGAGCACCCGCACTGCATGGCCGATTGCCCGCCCAATGCGATCCACCGCGGACCGGATGGCGAAGTGTTCATCGACGATACCTGCATCGGCTGCGGCAATTGCCAGCGCAATTGTCCCTATGGCGTGATCCGCATGGACAAGGTGCCGCCCAAGAAGCCTTCGCTGCTTTCCTGGCTGATGTT
>JAIXYF010000431.1 GCA_027490345.1 Novosphingobium sp. | reverse complement strand
TAGCCGATGGCCGTCTGCCCGGCGGCCGCGGTCACTTCAATCGTGCCGCTGTTGCTGACCGACGAAGCGGAATCGACCCGGATGCCGATGTTGACGCCGCCGCCCGAGGCGCGGATCGTGCCGGAATTGGCAATCAGGGTATCGGTGCCGTCAGCGATGGAGACCCCGGTGATGCGGGTGGTATCGGACGGGGAATCGAGCTGCTGGCCCGAAACATCGATCAGCCCGGCATTGGTGAAATCGATGCCGCCGGATCGTCCCGCATAGCCGGTGACATCGCCGCGCGCGCTGACGACGAGCGCGCCATTGGCAGCATTCACGATGCGGCCCGTGCCTGCCGAGAAGAAGCCGATTTCGCCCTGCAGGATCGCCGCAGTCGACTTGCCATAGAGCGCGGACGGCGTGGTGACTTCGATCCGGGCGTGATTGGTGAAGACCGCGCTGCCATCAGCCGAGGCATAGAGATAGGCAGTGCCGGTCCCCCGCACCGGGCGCGGGTCTCGGACGGTGATGGTTTCGCCCGCTGCGAGTTCGGTGGTGGCGGTGATCGTGCGCGTCTGGAAGGTCGCCGGATGGGGATCGAGCCGGGGGAACTGCGACGCGGTGAAGTTTGCATCGGTGAAATCGGCGACCTTGGTGCCGACGAAGCGGATGTTGAGGCGGGTATCGAAGCCGCCCCGGCCGATCAGCACGGTGTCGGCCCCGTCCTGCATCAGTTCGAACAGGCCAAAGAACGGGTTGGCGAATTCCTCGGTGCCGATCGAGCCGAAATCGACGCGGTCGCCGCCCTCGCCGGTCTGAAAGTCGGCGATGACCAGCTGCTGGCTCTGGTAGCCGAACGGGCGGATGGTGTCGCGCCCGGAGCCGAGCGTGACCGTGCCGCGCAGATCGCCCGCCACGATCACATCATCGCCCGCGCCCAGATTGACAAGCGTGGTGGCGCCCGTGTCCCACGCGTTGGCTGCATCTTCCAGCTCGACGTAGTCGTTGCCGCTGCCCGCATCGACGATCCCGGTCTGGCCGATGAAGGCATCGGCAAGACCGCCCCCCGCCACGACAATGCGATCATCCCCCGCGCCGCCATAGGCCTTGATGGCAATGCCGGTGCTGATCAGATCGTTGCCGTCGCCGCCGTCGAGGAAGGTGGCTCCGCCAAGCCGGTCGTTGCCTGCCCCGCCATAAAGCGCATCCTTGCCGCCGCCGCCGAGCAGGAGATCATCGCCGTCGCCGCCTTCGATGCGGTCATCGCCCGTGCCGCCGCGCAGGATATCGTTGCCGCCCAGCCCGCGCAGCAGGTCGTTGCCGCCATTGCCGCCCACCACATCCTCGCCCGCCGCGCCGGTCCAGGTGTCCGCCGAATCGCCCGGCGCGGCGGTGACGGGGTGGAGCGGCAGGCCGCCGACGTTGTACGCGGTGAACTGGCTGGCGCGGGTGTTCTGGAACAGGGCGATGACTTCGTCGTTCGCCCAGGTGTTGAGGATAAGGGCCGTATCGGCGCCGCGCTGTTCGAAGCGGGCTGCACCGACGAAGGCATTGTAAAGTTCGTCCACATCGCCGGCCAGCCAGCGCATCTTGTCGACCCCGGCGCCGACCAGCGTGCGAAACAGTTCGGTGACATCGAACACATCGCCGCCATTGCCGGCCTGAAAATCAGTGATGGTGATGGTGGTGCGCTGCTGCGAGGCGAGGGCGAGATCGAGCGTGACGACATCAGTGCCGCTGCCAAGGGTGAGCGTGGTGCCCTGAAGCGGCAGGCCGGTGAACGTGATCCGGTCATCCCCGGCCCCGAGGTCCGCCTTGAGCGAGAGATACTCAGCAGCGAAGGTGACGAGATCGTCGCCGTCGCCCGCGTTGAGTATTGCCGCGCCAAAGGTGCTGCCGCCGCCCGGATAATAGAACTGAAAATCGATGGTATCGTTGCCGGTCCCGCCGAGCACGGTGTCCGATCCGTCGCCCAGCACGATCAGCGTATCATCGCCGCTCCCGCCATCGAGCCGGTCGCTGCCGCGTCCGCCGTCCAGCGTGTCACGGCCGGATTCGCCCAAAAGCAGATCGTTGCCCGCGCGGCCCAGCACTCTGTCGGCGCCGCCGCCCGCGCGCACCGTATCGGCACCGGCGGTTCCGATCAGATCGTCGGCAGCAGCGGTGCCCGCCATGGTCTGCGCCCGCGCCGGGGCCAACCGTGGATCGATCCCGGCAAAGTTTTCTGCCGTCAGACTTTCGGCCGCAACGCCGCGCAGGATGACGATGGGCTGGGTGCCGTCGCTGGCGCCTTCCCCATCATAATCGAAGGCGACAAGCGTATCCGCGCCTTGCTGGATCAGCCGCAGTTCGCCCGTGGCAAACCCGTCGCCGCCGATGAAGCCTGCGTATTGCTTGCCCAGTGCGTCGGTCAGATCGAGCCGGTCGCCGCCCTTTCCGGCGACGAAATCGGTGATCACCGCCGTGGCTCGCACGGTGAGATAGTTGGGGGTGAGGATCACGGTATCGCGCCCCGCGCCCAGCGTGATTGTGGCCGAAGTGCGCAGCAGGTTCAGGCGCAGCTCATCGTCGCCATCGCCCAGATCGACCGCAAGCGTGACATTTACGCCCAGTTGCGTGACATCGGATGAGCCTGGGTTGGTATACGTCACCCGGTCGTTGCCGCTGCCGCCCAGCACCGTGACCACATCGCTGCGGCGGATATCGGAAAAGCGCTGGGGCGGGCGGATCACGAGGATCGTATCGTTCCCCGCCCCGCCATCGAGCCTGTCGTTGCCCGATGCAGTATCGGCAAGCGTATCCTCGCCGTCGCCGCCGAGCAGAGTGTCGTTGCCCGAGCCGCCATCAAGCGTATCGTCGCCCGCGCCGCCTTCGAGCCGATCATCGCCGAACGCGCCGTTCAGGGTATCATCGCCCGCGCCGCCGCGGAGCCGGTCGCTGCCTGCCGCGCCTTCCAGCCGGTCGTTGCCGCCGAAGCCGGAAAGATCGCCCGATATCCCGCCGTAAACCACGTCATTGCTGCTGGTGCCGCTTTCGGCGGTCCGGGTCAGCGGCGTTCCGGCGGGGTCCAGCCCGGCAAAATTGGCAGCGGTGAGGCGGCCTGCATCGACGCCGACAAGGCGCAGCAGCACGCGCGGCTGGGCAAACACGGTATCGGGCGCGGGGCCGTTGTCATCCAACAGGACAAGCGTATCCGCGCCGTCCTGCCGCAGCAGCAGCCTTGCGTCGGCGAAGGTGTTGGTCTCGATCCCGCTGAAGCCCAGCCAGTTCGGCCCGCTGACGGCGAGGAAGCGCGAAAGATCGAGCACATCGCCTGCTTGGCCCGCGGCAAAATCAGTGATGCGCAGGGCAGGATTGGCCTGATATGTGTCGGTCAGGATCACCCGGTCACGCCCGGTGCCCAGCGTCAGCGTAACCGGGCCGCGTTCCAGCGCCTGACTGAGCCAGAGCACATCATCGCCGCTGCCCAGATCGATGGCGGCCGAACCGGTGCGCGCGGCGCTGAACCATACGGTATCCCGGCCCGCCCCCGCCGCGATGGTGATCGTGGTGGGGATCGTGCCGAACGGGGTGCTGCGGCCGCCGCCATAGGTGTCGAGGAAATCGATGCGGTCGTCGCCGTCGCCCGCGTCGATGGTATTGAGGCGGCCGCCGATATCGCGGATCGTGTCGTTGCCAGCACCAGCGCGGATTGTATCGCTGCCCGCCCCGGCATCGATCACATCATCGCCAGCGGTGCCGTTCAGCGTGTTGTTGCCACTCGTGCCGTAAACTGTGCCCATGCGGCCCGATCCGTCGTTCAGGCGCTGACGATTATCGCACAGGAGCGGCCCGGCAAACCTCTTTCTGCCGGGCCATCAGGCTCATTTTGCGCCGAACCGGGCCAATCAGACCGTTGCGGCGTTGCCGAAAATTACCGTTGCCTGCGCCGAAAGCGTGCCGCCATTGCCGTGGGCGAGGGCGGTTTTGGCGCCCGCGATCTGGTTCGCGGCGTCCCCGCGCATCTGGCGCACGGCCTCCACCATCGCGAACATGCCGTACATGCCCGGGTGGCAGCAGGAAAGGCCGCCACCGTTGGTGTTGACCGGCAGGCTGCCGCCCGGCGAAATTGCACCGCTTGCCACGAACTTGCCGCCTTCGCCCTTGGCACAGAAGCCGAGGTCTTCGAGGAACAGGATCGTGTTGATGGTGAAGGCGTCGTAGAGCTGGACGGTATCGATCTGGCCGGGCGCAAGGCCTGCCATCGCCATCGCGCGAGGGCCGGATTCGGCCGCAGCGGTCACCGTGATGTCATCCGCTTGCGTGACCGAGTTGTACCACGTGGCTGCCGCCGCGCCGAGCACGGGGACGAGCGGGCGCGGGCCGTCCTTGGCGCGGTCTGTGCGGGTGAGCACCATGGCGGCGGCGCCGTCCGTCACCAGGCAGCAATCGCGCGCGCGAATGGGTGAACTGATCAGGCGCGAGCCGATCACATCTTCGATGGTGAGCGGCCCCTTGGCGAAAGCTTCGGGATTGGTGTTGGCCCATGCGCGCGCGGCCACGGCAACGCTCGCCAGTTCCTCACGCGTGGTGCCATACTGGTGCATATGGCGCGCGGCGGCCAGCGCATAGAACGAGAGCGGGTACATCGGATTGTAGGGCGCGTCCCACCGGTCGGGCCGTGCGGGCGTGGAAAGCTTGCCGCCGCTGGAGCGCTGGTTGGCGCCATAGGCGATCACCGCGCAATCAAGGTAGCCGGCATCGAGCATCATGCACGCGGTCACGAGATGGCTCATGAACGAGGCCCCGCCCGCGCGGTTGTTGTCCGTGAAGCGCGGATGCAGGCCGAGATATTGCGCGAGGCTGAGACCCGCGAAGAGATCATCGGGCAGTGCGATGAACAGGCCGTCCACTTCCGACAGATTGATCGCGGCATCGGCGAGCGCGAGACCGACCGCCTTGCCCGCCATCTCGATGGTCGAATGGCCGGGCATTTCGCCCACGCCGAACGTGGCAGCGCCTGCGACCGAGACGCGGCCGCGCGGAAAGTTGTCACCCATCGGCCTGCTCCACCGGATCGAACACGACGACCGGGGTTTCCCCGGCGATGATGCGGGCCTTGACGGGCATGCCGATGTGCAGCGTCTCGGGCGTCACGCCCTCGATGCGGCCCATCAGCCTCGCGCCTTCGGCCAGATCGACCAGCACCACGTTATAAGCTGGCTCGGGCGGTTTGCGCTGAATCCACGTGGCGGAATAGACGGTGCCGTGGCCCGAAGCCTCGAACCATTCGAGCGCTGCGCCCGTGCCGGGGGCGAAGGCGCGGGGCGGGAACACCGTGGCCCCGCCGCCTGTCGGACGCTGGAGGAGGAAGCGCCCTTCGGCGAGGGCGGCATCCCATTCGGCTGCGGGACCGATCATGACAAGACTGCTCCTGAGGCGACCATGGCCGCGATGTCTGCTTCGCCGAAGCCCGCTTCCGCCAGCACGGCCGCACTGTCTGCGCCGAGCGTCGGCCCGGGATCACCGATGGCGCCGGGGGTGCCGGAAAAATTCGTGGGAATGCCGGGATAGCGCAAGGTGCCAAGCTCCGTTTCGGCGCTGTGCCAGAAGCCCGTTTCCACCAGATGCGGATCGTGCAGCAGGTCTTCGAGCGAGGCGATGGGGGTGGCGGGAATTTCAGCGCGGCGGAAAAGCTCCATCCAGGCCTCTGTGGTGCGCGTGACCATGACTTTCTCGACATGGGCCAGCACCGCCGAGATATTCTCGCTGCGGCTGCGCATCGATGCAAACATCGGATCGCTTGACCATTCCGGATCGCCCAGCTCGCGAAAGAAGGCCTGCCACTGCTTGTCGTTGTAGATCATCACGCCGACATGGCCGTCCGCTGTCTTGTAGGGCCTGCGTGAGGGCGAGGTGGCGCGCGGGTAGACCGGCGGCCCGAGCGGGGGATCGAACAGCGAGCCGCAGATGTGCTCGGTCGCGGCGAAGGAGACCAGCGTCTCGAACATCGGGACTTCGATTTCTTGGCCCTCACCCGTCTTCTCGCGCGCATAAAGCGCGGCGATCACGGCATAGGCACCGGTCAAGCCCGCCACTTTGTCGGCCATGACCGTGGCGCTGTAGGTCGGC
>JAIXYF010000123.1 GCA_027490345.1 Novosphingobium sp. | reverse complement strand
GTCACTGTCATTGATCGCCAGCCCCTGCCGGCCATGGAAACCTCGTTCGCCAATGGCGGGCAGCTTTCCGCCAGCAATGCTGAAGTGTGGAACTCGGTCGGCACCGTGTTCAAGGGACTGCGCTGGATGGCGCGGCGCGATGCCCCGCTGCTGTTCAATCCGCGCCCCGGTTGGCACAAATTCTCGTGGATCGCCGAATTTCTGGGCGCAATCCCCAAGCATGATGCCAATACGATGGAAACGGTGCGCCTCGCGATCGAGGCGCGCAAGTACCTGTTCGATCTGGCGCAGCGCGAAGGCATCGATTTTGACTGCGAGACCCGCGGTATCCTGCATATCTATCGCAACGCAGCCAGCTTTGCCGATGCGGCGCGCACCAACGAACTGGTGCGGGCCGGAGGGCTGGACCGCTTCCAGGTCACGCCTGAGGAAATGCGCCGGATCGATCCGACCGTGAGCGGCGAATACTGCGGGGGTTACTTCACCCCTTCGGACGCAACCGGCGATATCTGCAAGTTCACGCGCGGGCTGGCAGCGGCCTGCGCGCGCAAGGGCGCAGTGCTTCAGCTTGACCGTGCAGTGCAGGCCATCGCCGTGCATGATCGCGGTGTAACCATTCGCACCGCCAGCTTGATGGACACGCGGATCGAGGATGTCGGCCATTTCGACGGGCTGGTGATCTGCGCCGGGGTCGGCAGCCGCCGCCTGGCCGCGATGATCGGCGACAGGGTCAACGTCTATCCGGTGAAAGGCTATTCGATCACCGTGATGATGCGCGATGAAGCCAGCCAGGCTGCCGCGCCGTGGGTCAGCCTGCTGGATGAAGATGCCAAGATCGTCACCTCGCGCCTTGGCAAGGACCGCTTCCGGGTGGCGGGCACGGCGGAATTCAATGGCGAGAACCGCGATATCCGCGCCGACCGGATCGCGCCCTTGGTGAACTGGGTGCGCCAGCTGTTTCCCGGTGTCGGCGTGGGGGAAGTCCTGCCTTGGGCCGGCCTGCGTCCCATGCTGCCCGACATGATGCCGCGCGTCGGCGCCGGGCGGCGGGAGCGCGTGTTCTATAACACCGGCCATGGCCATCTGGGCTGGACACTGAGCGCGGTGACGGCTGAGATGGTAGCGGCCAGTATAGATCAGTCGCTGGAAGCGCAAAGCGCACTGCGGGTCGCCTGAACCGCTCGGACCCGGCGCCTGGCGCGCCGGGTCCGATCCGCATTGATACCTATTAATCGCTGCGCGTGGCGGCCTGCCTAAAAGGCCGTGCGGCAGGGCCGTTCTTCCCTTTGAGGCCGGATCACGGCCCAGCGAAAAGGGAACAACGCCATGCTCATCAAGCAAGCATCAGGTAACGAGGCCAATCCCTGGGGCGCGGCGCCCTGCGGCCCGCTGATCTCGGCCACCTATCGCCGGGGCGTGCTGCGCGCCAAAGTCACGCTCAGCGATCTGACTTGCCGTTCGGCGCGGATTGATTCGATGGAATCGCTCAAGCCCGGAATGCTGGTGTGGATCACCCTGCCGGGGCTGGAAGCGCGGCCCGCCACGGTCGATTGGACGAGCGGCTTCACCGCCGGCCTGCGCTTCGAAGCCCCGCTGCATCCCGCCGTGCTCGATGCCATCCTCGATGGCCGCATCGGCTCGGTTCACTGAACGAGACGGCCGCGAGCCCGGCCCGCCGCGCAAACTTGCCGGCGCCATGGCGAGAAGCGGTCACCCAGCGTGCACAGCCACCCGGTACCTCAGGGAAAACATGTGGCTGAAGGTGTATTCCGGGGGTGTGGCTCCCTGAGTAGGATTCGAACCTACGACCACTCGATTAACAGTCGAGAGCTCTACCGCTGAGCTATCAGGGACCAAGCCCGGTTACCCGGGGGCAGGAGCGCGCTAATAGCAGGCGCTTCGGGTTTGGCAAGCGCCAGATTGCGCAAAAATCCACACCCTGAAATGCTTATCCGGGTCACACGAGGAACTGTTCGGCAAAAATCCGCTCGTCGAGGCTCTTGCCCTTGTCGAACAGGAGGGTCAGCCGGTGTTCGCGCGCCGCGCTCACGCGCACTTCGCTGATGTCGCGCACTTCTTTCTGGTCTGCCACCACCGAAACGGGACGCTTTTTCGCCTCCAGCGAGCGGAACAGGATCTGGCAGCTTTCCGGAAGGATGGCCCCGCGCCAGCGCCGCGGGCGGAACGGGCTGATTGGCGTGAGCGCCAGCATCGCGCTGCCCAGCGGCAGGATAGGACCATTGGCTGAAAGATTGTAGGCGGTGGAGCCGGCGGGCGTTGCCACCAACACGCCGTCGCACGAAAGCTCGGCCATGCGCACTTTGCCGTTGACCGAGACTTCAAGCTTGGCGGTCTGGCGGGTTTCGCGCAGCAGCGAGACTTCGTTGATCGCCCACGAGGAATGCACCTCACCGGAATGCGTGGTGGCTTCCATCAGCAGGGGTGCGACATCGACCCCTCGCGCCTTGGCCACGCGCTCGGCAATCGGGCGGGTGGCCTTGTAGCGGTTCATGAGGAAGCCCACCGTGCCGAGGTTGAGCCCATAAGCCGGAAGGACGCGCCCGGTATCGAGCATGTGGTGCAGCGTCTGCAGCATGAACCCATCACCGCCCAGCACCACCACGATCTGGGCATCTTCCAGCGGCACCCAATCGTGCGAGGCAAGCAGCGCGGCTTCGGCTTCCTGCGCGCGGTCTGTCGGAGAGGCAAGCAGCGCCAGCCGGGGGGCATCGGGCATCGATCAAGCTCTCCTTGCGCGCGGGCATGCTCGCCGCATCTGCAGCGCATCTGATATGGAGCGACCCAAATCGGTGCAATCCCAAATGGCACAGCATGGATGATTTCGCCGATCCGATCGCCTAAGGCGGGAAGAATGACTGGCAGTGTAATCCTT
>JAIXYF010000299.1 GCA_027490345.1 Novosphingobium sp. | reverse complement strand
CATGTGCGAGGTGATCGAGCCGATCAGGATGACGCGGCCCTTCTCGCTCTGCTTCGAACCGGCCTTGATCATCCGCCGCGCGCCTTCGCGGGCGGTCAGATACACGCCGGTAAAATTGGTATCGACCACGCTGCGGATGCCTTCGGCAGGCACATCGAGCGCGCGGCCCGGCACCACGATCCCGGCATTGGCAACGACCACATCGGGCACGCCGATCTGGGCTTCGGCGGCATCGAACGCGGCGATGATGGAGGCTTCGTCGTTGACGTCGAGCGCGACGGCGAGGGCTTTCCCGCCGCCCGCGTTGATCTCGTCCGCCAGTGCCGCGATGCGCTCCACGCGCCGCGCGCCGATCACGACAGCGGCGCCTTCAGCCGCATAGAGCCGCGCGAAGTGGGCGCCGAGGCCAGAGGAAGCGCCGGTGATCAGCGCGATGCGTCCAGAAAGTCTGTTACCCGTCATGCGAACGTGTTGTCCCTTGGAAAGCCGGTGGGCGGCAAGCGCCCCGCCGCCCCGCGCGCGACCTTCCACGGCAGAAGATCCTTCTCGGTGCGAGTGCGCCCGCTTTCTCCGCCCATTGCCCACGAAAGGCCATCCGCAAAAGTGAGCGTGATCGCATCCGCCAGCCCGCCATCCTTGTAGCGTTGGAGGGTGACGCCCTGCCCCTTGGCCAGCACCGGCACTTCGCTCAAGGGGAAGACGACGAGCTTGCGGTTGTCGCCCATCACCGCCACGTGGTCGTGCTCCGGAGCAATCTCGCGCACCACGGCCAGCTTCACGCCCGGCTTGGTGGAAACCACCCCGCGCCCTTTGCGCGTTTCGGCCAGCAGTTCGTCCATCTCGGCCGCAAAGCCGCGCCCGGTGTTGGCGGCCAGCAGCAGCTGGCCTCCCGGCTTGTGCACCACCAGCGCCGCGATCTGCGCTTCGGGATCGATATCGATCATCGTGCGCACCGGCTCGCCAAACCCGCGCGCGCCGGGCAGCTTGTCTGCCCCCAGCGTGTAGAACCGCCCGTTATCGACCGCAAACAGCAGCTTGTCGGTCGTCTGGCAATGGAGCGCAAAGGCCGGGCCATCGCCTTCCTTGAACTTGAAATCGCCGTCCAGCGCGAGGTGCCCCTTGGCCGCGCGGACCCACCCGCGCGCCGAAAGGATCACCGTGACGGGTTCCTTCTCGATCATCGCGTCCATGCTGAACTCGCGCGTGGGCGCGGCTTCCAGCAGCGTGGTGCGGCGGCGGCCGAGCGGGGTGGTTTCGGCGTATTCCTTGCGCAGCGCTCTGAGATCTGCCTTCAGGCGCTTTTTCTGAAGCTTGGGATCATCGAGCAGCGCTTGCAGATCGGTCTGCTCGGCCACCAGCCCTTCACGCTCCTTGCGCAGCTCCATTTCCTCCAGCTTGCGCAAGGAGCGCAGCCGCATGTTGAGGATCGCTTCGGCCTGCCGGTCGGTCAGGCCGAACTCGGCCATCATGATCGGCTTGGGCTCATCCTCGGTGCGAATGATTTCGATCACCCGGTCGAGATTGAGGTAGGCGATGATATAGCCATCCAGCAGTTCCAGCCGGTTCGCGATCTTTTCGAGCCGGTGGCGCGAACGGCGCAGCAGAATGTCGATCTGCGCGATCACCCATTCCTGCAGGAGCAATTTCAGCCCCAGCACGCCGGGGGTGCGGTGGGCATCAAGTACGTTGAGGTTGAGCCCGAAGCGCACTTCGAGATCGGTCAGCCGGTAGAGCGATTCCTTGAGCAGGTCGGGATCGACATTGCGGCTCTTGGGCACAAGCACGATGCGGATGGCGGCATCGCTTTCATCGCGCACGTCTTCCAGAATCGGCAGCTTCTTGTCGGCAATCAAGGCGGCGATCTGTTCGATCAGCTTGCCCTTCTGGATCTGATAGGGGATTTCGGAAAGGACGAGCTGCCACTGGCCGCTGCCCAGCTTTTCGAGGCCGGTTTCCTCCCAAGTGCCATCATCAAGTCGGCCGGTGGAAAAGCGCCCGCGCACGCGAATCGCGCCTTTGCCGGTCTCGTAAGCCGCGCTGATCGCGGCCTGGCTATCGACGACGAGGCCGCCGGTGGGAAAATCGGGGCCGTGGAAGACGTCCATCAGCTCCGCATGGCTGGCCGCCGGATTGTCGATCAGCAGCAGCGTGGCATCGACGATCTCGGCCACGTTGTGGCTGGGAATGTTCGTGGCCATGCCGACTGCGATGCCGCTGGAGCCATTGGCGAGGAGATTGGGGAACAGGCCGGGGAAAATCTCCGGCTCTTCCTCCTCGCCGTTATACGTGGGGTGGAAGGTGACGGTGCCTTCTTCCAGCCCGGCCATGAGGCGCATCGCGGTGCGCGTGAGGCGCGCTTCGGTGTAGCGGTAGGCGGCGGCGTTATCCCCGTCGATATTGCCGAAGTTGCCCTGTCCCTCGACCAGCGGATAGCGCAGCGCAAAATCCTGCGCGAGGCGGACCATCGCATCATAGACCGAAGCATCGCCATGCGGGTGATACTTGCCGATGACATCGCCGACGACGCGCGCCGATTTCTTGAACGCGCCGGTCGGATCGAGCCGCAGCTGCTGCATCGCCCAGAGCAGGCGGCGATGCACCGGCTTCAGCCCATCGCGCAAATCGGGGAGCGAACGCGCGGTGATGGTGGAGAGCGCATAGACCAGATAGCGTTCCGACAGCGCGGCATCGAAGGGGGCATCGACAATGGCGTCGAAGGGATCGGGCTCGGCGTCGGTGATCTTCGTGGTCATGGCATCTTGGTTCATAGCAAGCCGGGCGGGGCCATGGGAACAGGCCGGAGGCCGAGTTTACCCCGATGTTTTGGGATCTACCCGGCAGGCGCGGGGGCCGATGGGCCTGCGGGGGATGCAACGGCCTTGTCTGCCAGAGCCTGGCACTCGCGCAGAAGCGTGACCGCCCGGCGCACTTCGCCCGTATCGTAGGCGGCAAATTCCACCGAGTCGATCTTGAGCGCGAACCAGCCCGCATCCTGCATTTCATCGAGGATACCGGTGCCCTTGCCCTTGAGCATGAGCCAATGCATGCCATCAACCGCAACGCCGGACGCCATGCCCGACCATGTGCCTCGGCCTTCGAAGGACAGGCCCAGCTCCTTGCGGTCATCCTGACGGATCGATTTCCAGGCCGTGCTGCCGACCCACATCATCGTGCTGCCATCTACAGGGCTCAGCTGGAAGCGGATGCCGACGGTGTTGTCGTACTGAGAGGCCATGAAGCAGCCGAAATTGCCGACCTGATCGATGCGGATAACCCATCCACCGGCAGTGCCGAACGGCACGGTCGCGTCACGCAGGGAACTGATATCAATCTGGCGGTGCAGCTCGAGGGCCGTCTCGCCTGGCGGCGCGCTGCCTGCGGGCTGGGCGGCCAGCGCCCCGGGACAAAGCATCAGCGCGCTGAGCCATGCTAAACGCCAGCGACGGCGGCTTGATGGCGAGGGGCGGTTGGGGCGAGGGGCATTCATCGGCGCGGATCCCGGCTCGGCAACGGACGGCGGGCACGACCGCCGCTGGAAATTGCGATAGCCTTGTCGAACCGGCTCGTCACGCCGGAAACTGTGCGGGAAAGAGGCTTGTGCCGCGGCCAGCCAGTGGCAGGATGAAGCCAGCAGCCCGCCACCGGGCCGCCCACAACCAAGGACGACAGCATGATTATCCGCCGCCGCTATGCCGATTGCCGCGATGGCCAGATCCACGTGCGGGAGGCAGGCGACCCGGCCAACCCCACGATCTGCCTGTTTCACCAGACCGCCTCTTCCGGCGCGATGTTCGAGGCGGTGATGGCGCGGCTGGCAGACCGCTTTCACCTGCTGGCCTTCGATTCACCCGGCTTCGGCCAATCGTATCAGCCCACCGCCATCCCCGACATGCGCTATGTGGCAGACCGGCTGATGGAGGCGATCGATAGCCTTGGGGTCGGCCGGTTCCACGCCTGCGGGCACCACACCGGCGGCTGTGCAGCGGTGGAAATGCCGCGCG
Source organism: Novosphingobium sp. (assembly GCA_027490345.1). Taxonomy (GTDB): domain Bacteria; phylum Pseudomonadota; class Alphaproteobacteria; order Sphingomonadales; family Sphingomonadaceae; genus Novosphingobium. The sequence continues at coordinate 3,336 of JAIXYF010000299.1, read as the reverse complement.
CCTTTCCGGGCCGCCTCGCCTCGCTCACCCTGATCGGGCCGGTGCTGGTGAACGAGGCGGAGAAGGCCGAATACCGCAAGACGTTCGTGCGGCCGTTCGCGGCGGAAGACACGGGCGCATTCCTGAACACGGCGTGGGCCTATCTGGCGATGATCGGCGCGGGCGCAACGCTCGATCTGCATTGCCGCGAAATGGTCGATCACCTGATTGCGCGCGAGACGATGCCGATGGCTTTCAGCGCGGTGTGGGAACAGGATGTGGAAGCGGCCTACCGCGCCGTCGATGTGCCGCTGCACATCATGTGCTCGAAGGACGACGTGCTGTGGCCGCTGTTCGAACGCGCGGGTGTGATGCGCCCGGATGCAGTGCAGTCCATCGTTGGCGGCGCGGATTTCCAGCCAGACCGCGATCCGGACGGCGTGGCGCATGCTCTCGATGCCTTCATCCGGGGGCTTTAAAAGCCGGCAAGAATGGCCCGAACCGCGCTGCGCGGATCGGCCAGCAGATGCGCCAGCCGCCCGCCCGTGGCGCGCCCTTGCGCGCAGGCCAGCCCCTGCCAATAGGCGCGAAAGCCCTGACGGGAGAGGTGGTAGCGCCAATCGCGGGTCTTTTCCGCCAGCGCGGCGGCCACGCGCGCCTGCTCCGCCGCATTCAGCACCACGCCCAGCGATCCATCCTGCAGGGCCAGCAGCGCCCGCAGATGCTCGCGCGCGGTAAAGGCATTGCGGCTGTGGTGCGTGAGGTTTGCTTCATGCCGCAGCACATGGGCGACCGGCGCGAGCTGGCACAGGAACCGCCCGCGCCGCGCCAGCCGCAGCCAGAACAGCCAGTCCTCGCCCGAGCGGAAATCGGGCATGAACCCGGCTTCGCGTGCCACGTCCAGCCGGAACACGGCCGAACAGGTGGGGATCGTGCTGGTCAGCAGCAGCAGGTCCGAAGGGTCGGCCAGTTCGAGCTGGCCCGCCGCGCCAGACCGCGCCGGGATTACCTCGCGCGCGAGATCGAGCCGGGGCGCGAACAGGTCCGGGGCGACCGGCGGCCCGCCGCGAACATCGCCGACCACGCTGGCATCCGCGCAGCTGACCACTGCGTCCGGATCCTGCTCCAGCGGCGCCACCAGCCGCTCCAGCGCGTCGGGCAGCCAGATATCGTCGGAATCGAGGAACGCCGCATAGCGCGTCGCTGCTTGCCGCAGCCCGGCATTACGCGTTTCGGCCACGCCGCGGTTTTCGGGATTGACCAGGAGCATGACCGGCAGATCATGCGCCGCGATCCAGCCACGCACCGCCTCAGCCGTGCCATCGCGCGAAGCATCGTCGACCACGAACACCTGCCGGGGCCGCCGCGATTGCGCTGCGATACTATCAAGCGTGCGCGCGATGAGGGTTTCGCGGTTCCACGCCGCGACGATAACAGTGACATCGAGCGGCGCGCCGCTCGGCGGATCAGGCAGAGGGCGGGTCATTTTCACAACCGGCCCCGCTCATTCGGGGCGCGCCACTGCGGCGCTCAGCTCCGCCACTTTGCGTTCGGCTTCGCGCGTCTGCCCGCCCAGCGCCATGAAGCGCCGCATCTGGGTGCGTGCCGCATCACTGAACAGCGCCTGCTGAAACAGCCCTGCCTCGATCACGCAGCCTTCATCGAGCGGCAGCGCCGATGCTTCGATGGAGCGCTTGGCCAGCCGCACCGCTTCGGGCGGGAAGCTGGCGATGCGCTGCGCGAGCGCCGCGACATGGGCGTCGATCCGATCAGCGGGCAGCGCGCGGTTGAGCCAGCCCCAATTTTCGGCAGTTTCAGCATCGAGGTCTTCCGCGCCCAGAATGATTTCCAGCGCGCGCGCCCGGCCAACCAGACGCGGCAGGCGCTGCGTGCCGGTGCCGCCGGGAATGATGCCGATGGGCACTTCCATCTGGTTGATCACCGTCTTGCCGATCACGCCGAAGCGCATGTCGAAGCTCATCGAAAGTTCCGCCCCGCCGCCGCCGACGCGGCCTTCAATCTGGGCGATGGTCACCGTGTTCATACGCTGATAACGCGCGCACATTGCGTGATAGGTGTTGACCTCGCCGCTGGGTGCGCCGGGCGCATCGGCCATCGCGATCAGCAGGCTGACATCGAAATGCGCGAGGAAGAAGTCGGGGTCCGCGCTCTTGAGCACGAACACCAGCGCCGCCGGATCAGCCTCTAGCTCCTCAGCCAGCGCGGCCAGTTCGCCGAACAGGTCCATCGTGATGACATTGATCGGCGGCGCATCGACAACCGCCGTCACCACCGCACCGGTTTGCGAGACATGCAGGAGTTTGTAGCTATCATAGGCCATGGCATCGGCTCCGCTTGGAAAGGCAGAGTTTGCGCGCACCGGGGGTACGACGCAACCGCTGCCGGGATTGGCTGGATCAGGTGATCCGGAACACCTGAATCAACCGCCCATTTGCCGTGGGGCCGAAGTTCGGGGCCGGAATCTCCGGCGGGATCGGATAGGTCAGGGTGGAGACGAACACCGATTCGCGCAGCCAGGCATACTTCTTGCCGGGCACGTTGAAGCTGGGCAGCAGGCGGAACTTGCTGTCGGTATAGCGCGGGCCCTTGTTGTGGATGATGATCTGGACGCCGTCATCGGTCCGCAGCCGGTAGAGCGCATCGATGATCTCCACTCCATCAGGCCGCACCACCGGAAAGTCGCCGCCGCCGGGAACCACCGTACCCTTGATGCCGCGGCCATAGAAGATGCCGCCAACGATGGGCCAAAGCTCTTCGCGCGTGCCATCGGCGGCAATCTGGTCGTCCACGTTCTTGCCGGCCTTCCCGCCCATGGATTCCGGCGCAGTGCAGAACGGCAGGATATCCATGACCCATTCAAGGCCGACCTGATCATAAACCCGGGGCTGCTGCCCTAAGCTGGCGGGGGGTGGCAGGACTTCGGCGCCAAGACGCGCGGCAGCGCCAACCAGCGGCAAACCCGCGCCGATCAAACCGATGGCGCTGCGGCGGGAAACTGTCATGGGCCTCTCCGGATCAGCCGCGCCTTGATCGGCAGCGGCCTTCCCGAATCGGTGTATCACGCCCGGCAAGCCGGACAAGATACGCCGCGCAGCACGCAGTCCGTCAGACCAGCACCCGCTCCGGTGCGCCCACGTCTTCGAGCACCGTGTCGCTGTCGATATCGAGCAGCGGCTTGATCAGTCCATCGCGCAGATCATAGACCCAGCCATGCAGCTTGAGCGGGCGCCCGGCGGCAAAGGCGGCTTGCACGGTGCTGGTCTGCGCCAGATGGAGCAACTGGTCGCGAACGTTGATTTCCACCAGCCGGTTCACCCGCTCATCGGGATCGTGGAT
>JAIXYF010000499.1 GCA_027490345.1 Novosphingobium sp. | reverse complement strand
TGGTTGCCGCCGATGCTTTCGAACTGCACCGCCTGCTTGAGCCGGTAGCCCGGCACGTAGCTCTGCACTTCGGCCACCATATCGTGGATCGATTGGCGGATGGCTTCGCGGTCGCCGTCTTCGCACAGGCAATAGACCGTATCGCGCATGATGAGCGGCGGTTCGGCCGGGTTCAGCACGATGATCGCCTTGCCGCGCGTCGCTCCGCCAACGTCCATGATGGCCTGCGACGTGGTCTCGGTGAACTCGTCGATATTGGCGCGCGTGCCGGGGCCTGCACTCTTGCTCGCGATGGAGGCGACAATCTCGCCGTAGTGGACTTTGGCCACGCGGTTCACTGCCGCGACGATGGGGATGGTCGCCTGCCCGCCGCACGTCACCATGTTGACGTTGCGCGCATCGAGGTTCGCCTCGCCGTTGACCGGCGGCACTGTGTAAGGCCCGATGGCCGCCGGGGTGAGATCAATCATCCGCTTGCCCGCCGCCAGCACCAGGTCGCTGTTGCGCTGGTGCGCGCCGGCGCTGGTCGCATCGAAAACGATGCCGATTTCGGCAAACTCGGGCATCGCCAGCAGCCCGTCGATGCCATCAGCGGTGGTAGCAACGCCCATGCGTGCAGCGCGGGCGATCCCGTCGGACGCCGGATCAATGCCCACCATCACGCTCATTTCCAGTACGCTGGAAAGGCGCATGATCTTGATCATGAGATCGGTGCCGATATTGCCCGATCCGATAATCGCGACTTTCAGCTTCGCCATATCAGGCTGCCCCATAGGTGAAGGCGCATTCGCCGATGCCGCCGACTTTGGCGCAAACCACGTCGCCCGCCTTCAGCGCCACCATTGGCCCAAGCGCGCCTGCCAGCAGCACGTCGCCCGCCTTGAGCGGCGCACCGCGTGCGGCCAGCGTCTGCGCCAGCCACGCTGCGGCATTGAGCGGATTGCCCAGCGCCGCCGCGCCGATCCCGGTTGAAACGACCGCGCCGTTCACGGTCATTTCCATCGCCGCGCCTTCGAGATCGAGCCCGGCGAGCGGCAGGCCTTGATTCGCAAGCACGAAAAACGCTGAGGAGCCGTTGTCAGCTACGGTGTCCGCGAAGGTGATCTTCCAGTCGGCAATGCGGCTGTCGACAATCTCGATCGCGGCGTGAACCGTGGCTACCGCAGCGGCCACCTGATCGGCGGTCGTGGCGGGATCGGGCAGATCCGTAGCCAGGACGAAGGCAATCTCCGCCTCGGCCTTGGGCTGGATGCATTTCGCCGGATCAAGCGTGTCGCCATCGGGCACGCGCATGTCATCGAACAGCGCGCCGAAATCGGGCTGATCGACACCGAGTTGCGCTTGCACCGCCTTGGCGGTCAGCCCGGCCTTGCGGCCCACGATGCGGCGGCCCTGCGCCTGCCAGAATCGCGTGTTGATCTCCTGCACCGCATAAGCGCCCGCCGCATCGGTCGGCTCCAGCCCGTCGCGCAAAGGGGGCACAGTGCCGCCCGTGTAGGCATCGCGCAGACGGCGCGCGAGATCGTCGTGGCTGGTCGTCATTCTGGCATCTCCTCCAAGCCTCGAGAGATACCTGCTGTTGGGGGCTTGCGCCACTGGCGGGCTGGGCTACCATCTCGCATCATGAGAACAGGAACGCCATTGCTGAGTTCGCTGTCGCGGGCGCTCGCCATGCTGGAGGCGATCATTGCCGATGGGGCGAGCCGCAGCGTGGCGGCCATCGCGCGCGATCTGGGTGTGCCGGTGGCCACGGCGCATCGGCAAGTGGCCTCGCTAGTCGCGGATGGCTATCTGGCGCGGCAGGGCCGGGGATTTCACGTGGCGGGGCCGCGCCTGCTCCAGCTGCTCGGTCAGATCGACGAGAAGCAGGTGATTGCCAATTGCGCCGCCCCGGTGCTGCACCGGCTGGCGGGCCAGCTGGGCTGCGTGGTGCAACTGGGCACGCTGGAAGCCGATATGGTGACCTACCGGATCAAGACCGGCGAAGGCGCGGGCGATCTGTTCACGCGGGTTGGGATGCAACTCGAAGCCTATTGTTCGGGCATCGGCAAGGTGCTGCTGGCGTGGTTGCCTGCCGGAGACCGCGAGGCTTATCTCGCCACCGGTCCGTTTCCGCCGCTGACCGCGCGCACCATCACCGATGCGGCGGCGCTGCGGCATGAGCTTGCCCGCGTGCGCGAACAGGGTTTTGCCATGGATGACGGGGAAATCGCCGAGGGCCTGCAATGCCTTGCGGTGCCGGTGCGCAGTCCGGACGGGCGCGTGCTGGCCGCGCTTTCGGCCTCACGCGGGGCGGCGCAAGTCGCCGCGATCCCGCCTGACGCGATCCTTGCAGACATGCGTCTGGCAGCGGCCGAGATCGAGGATATTCTGGCGGGCCTGCTGGCCGCCTGAGAGGGCAGCCTGAGGTTTCGCAGCTTGCGCCCGCAGGCAAGGTACTTTAAGTTTAAAACAAATCGGACTGGGCGTTGGCGCCGGGACCGTTTGCCTGCTTGACATCAAGATATTTCAAGCTTGAAACTTCACCCCGGCCAATCCGCCGGAACCAGCAAGGGATAAGGTGCGATGAGGATTGCCAGTGTCGGCGGTGGTCCAGCCGGGCTCTATTTCGCGATCTCGATGAAGCTGCGCCAGCCGGACGCGCAGATCGAGATTTTCGAGCGCAACAAGCCTGGCGATACTTTCGGCTGGGGCGTGGTCTTTTCCGATCAGACCATGGCCAACTTGCGCGCGAATGATCCCCGGAGCGCCGCCACGATGGAAGCCGAACTGGCGCACTGGGACGACATCGACGTCCATGTGAACGACGTGAAAGTCACCTCCACCGGCCACGGCTTCATCGGCATCGGCCGCAAGCGCCTGCTCAATATCCTGCAGGACCGCTGCGCCGAGCTGGGCGTGATCCAGCACTTCGAGGTCGAGGTCGATCCGACGCTGGAAGCCTATAAAGACTTCGATCTCGTGATCGCCAGCGACGGCCTCAACAGCCGCATCCGCGCGACGCGGGAGGAGACGTTCAAGGTCGATATCGACATGCGGCCCAACAAGTTCGTGTGGCTGGGCACCCACCAGCTGTTCGATGCGTTCAAGTTCATCTTCGTGGAAACGCAGCACGGCTGGGTCTGGGCCCATGCCTACAAGTTCGATGCCAATACCTCGACGTTCATCGTCGAATGCCAGCCCGATACGTTCGAGGCCTGGGGCTTTGGCGAAATGAGCCAGGAGGAAACCTGCCGGACCTGCGAGGCGATCTTTGCCGATCACTTGGGCGGCCATCCGCTGATGACCAATGCCGGGCACATTCGCGGCTCGGCGTGGATCAATTTTCCGCGCGTGCTGTGTCACCAATGGTATGACGGCAATCTGATCCTGCTGGGCGATGCGGCGCACACCGCGCACTATTCGATTGGCTCGGGCACCAAGCTGGCCTTGGAGGACGCGATCAAGCTGGCCGACGTGCTGACCGACAGCGATCTGCCGCTGGCCGAGGGCCTCAAGCAGTATCAGGACGAGCGCCATGTGGAGGTGCTCAAGCTGCAGAGCGCGGCCAAGAATTCGATGGGCTGGTTCGAGGAAGTGGACCGCTACCTTCACTTCGATCCGTTGCAGTTCACGTATGCCCTGCTCACCCGCAGCCAGCGCGTCAGCCACGAGAACCTGCGCCTGCGCGATCCGGCCTGGCTGGCGCAGCTGGAAAAGGCCTTTGCGGAGAAGGCGTTCGGCCATCCGCTCGACAAGCCCGTACCGCCGATGTTCACGCCGTTTCGCCTGCGCGGCATGGAAGTGGCGAACCGCGTCACCGTCTCGCCCATGGCAATGTATAGCGCGGTAGACGGCGTGCCGACGGATTTCCACCTCGTGCACTATGGCGCGCGCGCCTTGGGCGGGGCGGGGCTGGTGTTCACCGAAATGACCTGCGTTTCGCCCGAAGGCCGGATCACACCGGGCTGCACCGGGCTCTACAGCCACGAAGCCGAAGCGGCGTGGAAGCGGGTCGTGGATTTCGTTCACTCCAGCAGTCCCGCCAAGATCGCCCTGCAACTGGGCCATAGCGGCGCGAAAGGCTCCACTCGGCTGGGCTGGGATGCCATCGACGTCCCGCTGGAAGAGGGCAACTGGCCCCTCATCGCCGCCTCACCCGTTGCGTGGTCCACCGCCAATCAGACCCCGCGCGAAATGACCCGCGCGGACATGAACACCGTTCGCGGCCAGTTCGTTGAGGCGACGCGCCGCGCCGCGCGTGCCGGGTTCGACATGATCGAATTCCACGCCGCGCACGGCTACCTGATCTCCAGCTTCATCACGCCCGTGCTCAACCGGCGCACCGATGACTACGGCGGCAGCCTTGAAAACCGGCTGCGCTATCCGCTCGAAGTGTTCAACGCGATGCGCGCCGTCTGGCCCGCCGAAAAGCCGATGTCGGTGCGCATTTCCGCCACCGACTGGATCGGCGAAAGTGGCATGACCGCGCGCCATGCGGTGGAGGTTGCCCGCGCGTTTCGCGATGCGGGGGCAGACCTCATCGACGTTTCCACCGGCCAGACCACGCGTGAGGCGCGCCCGGTCTATGGCCGGATGTATCAGACCCCGTTCGCCGATCTCATTCGCAACGATCTGGACGTGCCGGTGATGGCGGTGGGCAACATCTTCGAGGTCGATCATGTCAATTCGATCCTCGCCTCGGGCCGCGCGGACCTCTGCGCGCTGGGCCGTCCGCACCTGATCGATCCGGCGTGGACGCTGCGCGCGGCGGCGGAGCTTGGCAGCGATGGATCGGGCGTGCCGCTGCCCTATCGCAATGGCTTCGATCAGCTTTCGCGCAATATGGCGCGGGCGCAAGCTCAAGCGGTCCTCAACGTATGACAGACCTCACTTGCCATCACGCGGTCATCACCGGAGGCGGCACCGGGATCGGCGCGGCGATTGCGCGAACGCTGCACGGTGCGGGCGCGCGGGTGACGCTGATGGGGCGTAGGCTCGGACCTTTGCAGGAAGTGGCGGCCACGCTTGCGGGAGCCTCCGCGATCCGGATCGACGTCACCGATGAAGCCTCGGTCGAAGCGGCGATGGCGCAGGCGCGAACCATCGCACCCATTACCATTCTGGTGAACAACGCTGGCGGGGCAGAAACTGCGCCGCTCGCCAAGACCTCGATGGCGCTGTGGCAGCAGATGATCGCGGTGAACCTGACCAGCGCGTTCCTGTGCACCCGCGCCGTGCTGAAGGACATTTCGCAGGCGGCGAACGGGCGGATCATAACCGTAGCCAGCACCTCGGGCCTCAAGGGCTATGCTTATACCGGCGCTTATTCTGCCGCCAAGCACGGCGTGATCGGCCTCATGCGCACGCTGGCGCTGGAGCTTGCCAGCACCGGCGCCACGGCCAATGCGATCTGCCCGGGCTTTGCCGATACCGATCTGGTGCAGCGTTCGCTGGCGGCGGTGACGGCAAAGACGGGCAAGCCAGCCGATGCGGTGCTCGCCCAGTTTGTTCGGGACAATCCGCAAAAGCGGCTGATAAGGCCGGAGGAAGTGGCGGCCACCGCGCTATGGCTGTGCGATCCGCTGTCCTGCTCGGTCAACGGGCAGGCGATTGCTGTCGCTGGTGGAGAGGTGATGTAAAAATGGCGGCCCCTCATGCCAAGCAATCGCTGCGCGTGTGGCTGCGCATGCTGCGCGCCACCACGATCATCGAGAAGCGCATTCGCGGCTATCTCAAGGCTGAATTCGACAGCACCCTGCCGCGCTTCGATGTGCTGTCCGCGCTGGACCGCGAGACCGGCCCGATCACGATGTCTGCGCTGACCGATCATCTGCTGGTCTCGAACGGCAACCTCACGGGCCTCGTCAATCGGCTGGTGGAAGATGGCCTCATCAGCCGGGAAATCGATCCCGAAGACCGCCGCGTGCAGCATGTGGTCCTGACCCCGGAAGGCCGCCGCGCCTTTCGCGAGATGGCCGACAAGCACGAAGCGCTGGTCGACTCGCTGTTTGCCGCGATGTCCGATGAAGACATGGCGACCCTGCTCGACCTGACCACCACACTCAACAGCGCCCTTCAGAATGGCGCGCGCCCTGCGGAGGATGCATGAACCCGTCTGATTATCAGCCCGCCCATTTTCTTTGGTCATTCACCGATGGCGTCGGCACGATCACGCTCAACCGGCCCGAGCGCAAGAACCCGCTGACCTTCGAATCCTATGCCGAACTGCGCGATCTGTTTCGCGCACTGGTCAAGGTGCCAGCGGTCAAGGCCATCGTGATCACCGGCGCGGGCGGCAATTTCTGTTCGGGCGGCGATGTGCATGAAATCATTGGCCCGCTGGTGGCCATGACCATGCCCGAACTGCTTGATTTCACGCGGATGACCGGCGATCTCGTCAAGGCCATGCGGCATTGCCCGCAGCCGGTGATTGCGGCGGTGGACGGGATTTGCGCCGGGGCCGGTGCGATCATCGCGATGGCCTCTGACCTGCGGGTTGCCGCGCCCGATGCCAAAGTCGCGTTCCTGTTCAACCGCGTCGGGCTGGCGGGCTGCGACATGGGCGCCTGCGCCATCCTGCCGCGCATCATCGGGCAGGGCCGGGCCAGCGAACTGCTGTTCATGGGCCGCGCGATGAGCGCCGATGAGGGCGAGCGCTGGGGCTTCTTCAACCGCATCATTGGACAGAATGGGGGGCAAGACGGCGTGCTGGCCGAAGCGCACAAGATGGCGGCGCAGATTGCTGCGGGCCCCAATTTCGCCAACGCGATGACCAAGACCCAGCTTCACGCCGAATGGGACATGGGCGTGGATGCCGCGATCGAGGCCGAAGCGCAGGCGCAGGCGATCTGTATGCAGACCAAGGATTTTGCCCGCGCCTATCACGCGTTTGTCGCGAAGCAGAAACCCGTGTTCGAGGGGAACTGACATGCCTGCCTACCAACGCGAAGTTCTGGTCCGTTTCGCGCATTGTGATCCGGCCGGGATCGTTTTTTACGCCCGCTATTTCGAGATGATCAACGGCGTGGTCGAAGACTGGTTCGAGGATGCGCTTGAGGCGAGCTTTTCGGGCCTCCTGTTTCACCGCAACCTTGCAACGCCGACCGTGCACTTCAACGTGGATTTCACCGGGCGTTCGATCATGGGCGACCGGTTGACGTTCGAAACTTCGGTCACGCGCTTTGGCACCAGCTCGTTCGATCTGTGCCACGAAGTATCCTGCCGGGGCGAACACCGGATGCGCGTTCACCAGACGCTGCTGTTCACGGATTCGAACGCGAAAGGCTCGCAGCCGATCCCGGATGATCTGAAACGGCGGATGGAGCGCTATTACATGCCGGAAAATGCTCCGGGCGCTCAGCCCGGCTGACGAATTCCTCTGGCCTCTAGGATCGGTAGTACGTTGTCTCGGAAATACGGGAACTCCTTCTCGTAATCCACGAACGAGAGCGTGGTGCCGCCAAGGCCCAGTTCGTGCAGCTGGCAGAGGCCATCGGCCACTTGCTCGGGCGTGCCGATCAGAGGGATGCCGCCATGGCCCATGGCAAAGCGGTCGCGGATCAGCGCCAGCAGATCGTGCGGGAAGCTTTGGGCGTGAGCGAATTGCAGCCGTACGAGGTTGTCGACCGCTTCCCAGTCGGCGTTGTCCTGCGCGAAGTGCTGGAGATAGTCCTTGGCTTCCTTTTCGGTCGGGCGGCACACGACATGGCTGAACGTCAGCACATCCACATCGCGGCCCTGCGCGCTTGCCTGCGCTTTCAGCTCGGCAATTTCCTCACGCGAGCGGTCGAAATCGATGACCGAGGTGAACAGGAAATCGGCGTTGCGCGTGGCGAATTCGCGTCCCAGCCCTGATCCGGCGGCGTTGAGGATCGGGGGGCGACCGCTGACCGGCTTGGGCTCGGCTTCGATGCCCTTCAGGTTGAAATGCTCTGTCGTGATATCGAATGCGCCGGGCCGCGCCCACAACTCCTGAATGATGTCGAACCACTCCTGCGCATAGGCGTAGCGCGTCTCGTGGTCGTCGGGCAGCGTCATGCCCAGCGCTTCGTATTCCGGCTTGTTCCACCCGGCCACGATGTTGAGCCCGGCGCGGCCCTGCCCGATAGCATCGATCGTGGCGATCTGCTTGGCGACGACGACCGGATGGTTGCAGGCGGTGTGGATCGTGGCGATCACCGAAATGCGCCTGGTCGAAGCCAGAAGCCCCGCCGCCCAGGTCATCGTTTCCAGCACGTAGCCGTGGAAGTTGGTTTCGCCGCCATAGCCGATCCAGCGCGCGATCGGCAGCATGAAGTCGATCCCGGCATCATCGAGCAGCTTGGAAAGCGCAAGATTGCTGTCCCAGCTGGCGTCCCAGCGTTCGGGGATCTTGGTCACGGACATGCCGCTGGAGCAGTTGGTGGAAAAGGTGCCGAGCTTGAAGTGATTCGCCCGGCGCATCCGGTTTTCAACTGCTGGCATCTGTCCCTCCATGCGTGTGGCCCAAGGTCGATTGCGTTCCGGCCGACCACTTATTTCAAGGTTAAACTATGTCTGCGTCCCACGATGGAGCCTGTCAAGCGCGCATCCCGCCTCCGGGCCGACCCTCGATAGAATTTCAATTGATTTTCGATTCAACCTCTGTCAGCAATGCGGCAGGGCACGGCGCCGACTGTTAGCCCATGGGGAGTTTTTGCGCGTGACCATCCATGTTGACCTGCTGGGGTGCGAGACTCGTTTCATCGATACGGGCAAGTATGTGACCCGCTGCATCTCTGCGCCCGGTGAAAGGGGAAGCGAAGGTGAACATGTGTTCCTGCTCCACGGCGGCGGCGGCCATGCCGAAACCTATTCGCGCAACATGACTCGTCTGGCCAAAGTGTGCCAGCCCCACGCCATCGATTTCATCTGGCATGGCATGTCCTCGCGCCCGGCTTACTCGGATGGCGCACCCCGCGCGGCGGAAAACTGGTTGACCCAGTTCACCGACCAGCTGCTGAACCTGATGGACCACATGGGCATCGAAAAGGCCGTGGTCGAAGGCGAATCGCTGGGCGGCTGGATTGCCTATGACATGGCGATCAACCACCCGGACCGCACCTCGAAGGTCATCCTCAACACCACCTGGGGGATGCATCTTGATCCCGCGCATGTGCATGAAGGCAGTACCGATCTTGATGCCTTGCGCCAGACATCGATGAACGCGCTGCTCAATCCCACGCCCGAATTGCTGCGCAAGCGGCTGGAATGGCTGATGCCGCTGGGCGGGGTGACAGACGAACTGGTCGATCTGCGCCGCGCGCTGTGGTCGATCCCCGAAACGCGCACCGCGCTGATCGAATATTACGAGCGCTTGTTCGCGCCCAACATTGCCGAATTTTATTGGCAGGAAGCGGACATCGTGAAAATTACTTGC
>JAIXYF010000439.1 GCA_027490345.1 Novosphingobium sp. | reverse complement strand
GTCTCGAAGTGGTTGGTCGCCCCAAGCCCCGATTTCAGGAACAGCCAGCGCGCGCCGACATAGCCTTTGCCCAGCAGATTGGCGTATTTGAACAGCGTGACCGGCTTGGTGCAGGCCATCTGGAAGTAGAATTCGAGGTGGTCCTGAAGATTGGCGCCCACCCCGCCGCGGTCCGCCACGACCTTGATGCCATGCCGGGCCAGCTCCTCGGCCGGGCCGATGCCGGAAAGCTTCAGCAATTGCGGCGAATTGATCGGCCCGCCTGCCAGAATCACCTCGCGCCCTGCCTTCACGACCGACCGCTTTCCATAGCGCTCGATCTCGACCCCCACCGCACGCTTGCCGTCCAGCACCACGCGCGTCGCCAAGGTGTGTTGCAGCACGGTGAGGTTCGGCCGCCGCATCGCCGGGCGCAGATAGGCTTTGGACGCGCTGCAGCGCTCGCCGTCGCGCACGGTCATGTCCATCCGGCCGAAGCCTTCCTGGCGGTAGCCGTTGACGTCATCTGTCAGCGCATAACCGGCCTGCTTTGCTGCATCGAGCCATGCCTGATTGAGCGGGTTCTGCAACGTGCCATAGCGCGTATCGAGCGGGCCATCGCCGCCGCGATATTCCGTGCCGCCTTCATCGCGCTTCTCCGCGCGGCGGAAGTAAGGCAGCACCGAGGCATAGTTCCAGCCTCGCGCGCCTTCCTCTTCCCAGCGTTCGAAATCGAGCGGGTTGCCGCGTATGTAGACAAGGCCGTTGATCGAGGACGACCCCCCTAGCCCCTTGCCGCGCGGTGTGTGCAGCACGCGGCCGTCAAGGCCCGGCTCGGGCTCGCTTTCATACTGCCAGTTCCAACGCGCGGTGTTCATCGGGATCGCCAGCGCGCTCGGCATCTGGATAAAGAGCGACTGGTCCGATCCGCCGAATTCCAGCACCAGCACCTTATGCTTACCGTCCGCCGTCAGCCGGTCGGCCAGTACGCACCCCGCCGAACCTGCACCGACAATGATATAGTCGAATTCCCCGTCAGTAAGGGGCATCAATCGGCTCCATCGCAACATAGACGCCCTTGAGGCGGGTGAAATGATGGATCGCCTCGCGGCTGTTTTCAAAGCCGATGCCGGATTGCTTGAACCCGCCAAACGGCATTTCGACCGGGCAGATGTTGAAGGTGTTGATCCAGCACGAACCGGCATCGAGCGCGGCGATCACGCGGTGCGCGCGGGTGAGATCCTGCGTAAATACGCCAGCTGCAAGGCCGAATTCGGTATCGTTCGCGCGCGCGACCACTTCCTCTTCGCTGTCGAACGGCAGCACGGTCATGACAGGACCGAAGATTTCCTCGCGCACCACGGTCATGTCGTCGGTGCAGCCGGCAAACACTGTGGGCGCAACAAAATGGCCAGCGGCAGGCACGCCTTCGGTCACGCGGTGGCCGCCGGTCAGCACCTCAGCGCCTTCGGCCCTGCCCTTCTCGATATAGCCCATGACCTTGTTCAAATGGGCTTCGGAGATCAGCGAACCCATCTGGGTTGCCGGGTCCATCGGATCGCCGAGCTTGATCCGTTCGGTCCGCGTTTTCAGGCTGGCGAGGAACTGCGGCATAATGCTGCGTTCAACGAACACGCGCGTGCCGTTGGAGCAGACTTCACCCGCCGAATAAAAGTTCGCCAGATGCGCGCCCGAAACCGCGTTTTCGATGTCGGCATCAGCAAAAATGATCAGCGGTGATTTGCCGCCCAGTTCCAGCGTCACGTTCTTGAGCGTGGCCGCCGCGCCTGCCATGATCTTCTTGCCGGTGGGCACACTGCCCGTGAGCGAAATCTTGGCGATGCCGGGATGCTGAGTGAGCAGCGCACCGGTCTCGCCAAAGCCGTGGAGCACCTGAAACAGCCCCTCGGGCAGCCCCGCCTCAAGGTAGATCTTCTCCACCTCGATGGCAGTGAGCGGGGTCAGTTCAGAAGGCTTGAAGATCAGCGCATTGCCGCAGGCCAGCGCGGGCGCGGATTTCCAGCAGGCGATCTGGATCGGATAGTTCCATGCGCCGATCGCAGCACACACGCCCAGCGCCTCACGCCGGGTATAGCCAAAGGCCGCCGGGCCGAGATCGAGATGCTCACCCGCAATCGTTGGCGCGACGCCTGCAAAAAATTCAAGACAATCAATGCCCGAGACGACATCGACCACCAGCGTCTCCTGAATCGGCTTGCCGGTATCGCGCGTTTCCAGCGCGGCCAGCTCGTCGTTCCGCTCACGAAGGATATCCGCCGCGCGCCGCAGGATGCGCCCGCGCTCGGTGCCGGTGCGCCTGGCCCATTCCTTCTGCGCGATGGCGGCCCGCACCACCGCCGCATCGACTTCGGCTTGGCCTGCGATGGGCAAAGTCGCGAGCACTTCGCCGGTGGCGGGATTGGTGGTCTGGAAGGTGTTTGTCATCGCTCGGTTTTGCCATTTCCAAATAAAGGAAGAACCCCTCCGACCTGCCTGCGACAGGCCACCTCCCCGTTTGTGCCTTCGGCAAAACAGGGAGGACTATTCTCGTCCCTAGACCCTCCCCATTTTCACGAAGTGCAAATGGGGAGGTGGCTCGCGGAGCGAGACGGAGGGGTATTCCTAGTCTTACTTCCCGAAGTGCCACACCGCGTTCACACCCCAGGTGCGCGGGCGGCCGTAAACGCCCGTGGTATAGCCCCAGAAAGTCGAAGCGTCGAACGCATAGACGCGGTACTGGCGCTCGAACACGTTGTTCACGAACACCGCGAGATCGAGGTTGCTGCCCTTGGGCGTAAAGCCCACGCGCACGTTCTCCACGTAGTAGGCGTTCTCGCGCTCAACCGGCGCGCACATCACGGTGAAGCAGAACTTGCCGGTGTAGAGCGCGTCTGCCTGCAACGAAGCGCGGCCGATGCTGGTGTCGAATTCATAGCGCACCAGCGCATTTCCGGCAAAGCCCGGTGCCTGCGGCAGGTCGCTGGTCTTCACCGTCGCACCGTCTGGCAGCAGCACGTTCTTCACTTCGCTATCCTGCACTGCGCCCGAAAGCTGCAGGGTCAACCCCGGAATCGGGCGGCTGGTGATGTCCGCCTCGATGCCCTTGATCTTGGC